>CAYHSN010000416.1:0-3663 GCA_964359235.1 uncultured Vicinamibacterales bacterium
GGCCGGTGCACGAACGTCTTCTCGTGGCGGAAGAAGACCGTCTCCTCGCCCACCTTGACCGCGCGTTCCCCGTGTCCGATCGAGACGACGCGAATCGGCGGCGCTGAGGCTGCGCCAAGCGCCGCGCGTGCCTCGGGGGAAGCATCGGGGCACTTGTCGAGCGACTCCTTGCCAGCGGCGAGCTTCATCGCAAAGGCGAGACACGTCGGGCTTCCGCATTCCTTGCAGTTGGTGTTGGGAAGGAGCTTGAAGATCTGTAGCCCTGTCAGGCCCATCAGGATGCCCTCTGCGCCTTCGGGAACCAGGCGTCGACGTGCCGGCGCAGCTCGGCAAGCGCATCAGGATGGCGCAGCACCAGCAGATCGGCGCCGGCCTCGAGAAGCGGAAGCGCAGTAGCGAGTTCCCAGTGAACACCCCGTTTCGCGCGATCCCCCCACAGCGCGGCCGGCACTCCATCCACCTTGACCTCTTTGGCCTTCCACGCTTCCTCGCCGATGAGGCAGACGACCGGGCAGTTCAGCATCCGATCGCCGCCGAGCGCAGCCAGGCGGATCCGCTGCATGACCGAGTACGTGTACTCCAGCCCGTATCCGAGTCCCCCTGTCATCGGGTCGATCAACACCCGATGCAGATCCACGCTGGCGTCGGAGAGCAGGATGTTGATCTGCTTGGCGATATTCAGGTCGATCGGACTTTCGGCCACGAGCACGTGGCCGTAGGCCACCGTCACGGCCGCCAGCGTCTTGTAGTCTTCCTGCGCTGCCGAGTGCAGCACCAGGCCTTCCCCGCGAAACTCTTCGGCCACGCGCGCCAGCACATCGTTCTGCTTGGAGCCGCTGCCCGGCCCCTTGACGATCAGCGGAACTCGCACGGCGTCCAGCACCTGCCTGACCGACTCGACGGCCTCGTCCGGCGATCGGTTGCCGCGATCCGCGTGCGTGCCGGCGAGGTGCAGCATGACCAGGTCCGCGCCGTACTCCTCGACGGCCTTGCGCGCTGCGGCGTCGGGCCGGCCGAGCACGTCCTGCCACGGCGCGCGCACGGTGTCGACCCACCGCGGGGGATCCACATCCGTGATCTCCAGTGCGAGAAGCGGTCGATGCGGAAATCCTGCTTCGAACGTGTGGAGCGGCAGTCCTTTGCCGCCTCCGACCGTTCGTGGTCGCCGGCTTCCAGCCCCGAGGGTCACCTCACGAATGGCACCGGGCCACGTCTTTGGCTTGATATTCAGGCTCAAATCATCTCCCCCAACGCCAGCGCCGGATGCTCGACCTTCGTCAGGTGCTCGATGAGCGGCTCGAGCTCCGTGCACACGGTCTCGTCCGCGATCTTCTCGTAGAGGTCGGGATGCCCGATCTCTTCGCATCGGCGGCGGAGTTTCTCGCCGAGGCGCTGCTTGACCCGCGTGGTCGTCCAGACCAGTCTCGCGAGCCCGCCGTCGCCGCTGATGAACTTCCGCGACAGCATGTACAACGTGCCGATGCCGATGAACCCCGGCGTCTGCTGTCCGCCGCCGGTCAGCTCGGCGAGACTGGAGAAGGTCATCCCCACCGGCGTCTGCCCCGGATACTCCCGATCGACGATCATGATGCCCGACGTGCCAGGCAGCACGCAGGCGATGCACTCGAAACACCCGCACGAAGTCATCGGGTCCGCGATCATCGAGTAGGCCGAGAACCGCTCGAACGCCCCGTTTGACGCGTTCGCGACGAAGTCGTTGACGCCCTTCCATTGCCCGGCGACGGGATCGACCATCTCGCCCTTGCGAACCGGCAGGTTGCCGCCATGAGGATTCATCTCGTAGGCGGCCTTGCCGTCGAGCCAGTTGTACGCGCCGCACAGACCGAGACGCTCGGGCGTGATGATGCAGATGTGGTTTGGCGCGTAGCTCTGGCAGAGCGCGCACGAGTAGAAGGTGTCGACCGCCTCGTCCGTGAGCGCGCCCATCCGCTCGTCACGGTAGGCATAGGCTGCCGCCGCCGCCGGGTACAAGGCTTCCACCTCGGCGGTGTCGGTGAACAAGGTCACCTGGACTTTGTCGACGATCGCCGGGAAGTCGTTCTTCAGCTTGTGCGTGAGCACCGTGCCCAGGTGCGAGATGCGGAAGCCTGCGTCACGGGCCTTCTTCGAGATGCGGAGCCAGACGGAATCCCGCTGCCCCAGGTGCATGACGCCCATCGGCTCGGACAGGAACGAGTGAACGTGCCGTTCCAGGATCGACTCGAACTCGGGCTGCATCTTGCGCCCGGCAACCTCGATGAAGATGGCCAGCGGCAGGTGCCCTCCCTCGGGCGTGTCGGCGATCTCGGGTCCAACGACGCGGATGAGACCATCCTCGATCCGGTCCATCGGCCGGCTGGTCAGGTACTCGAAGGCGCGCGTGAACTTGCCACCGAACTCGATGGCCAGGTCCTCCTTGCGGACCCGCTCCCCTTCGAACGCCGGTCCGTGCCGCACGGGGATCGGAATGTCCACCGTCCGAATCTTGACCCCGCGCACTTCAATGGCGCGGGCAGCCATGCTCCGGTGCGGCACTCTCGAGACGACGTGCTCGTACGTGCAGATGCCGCTCGGCAGGATCTCCGGGATGTCGGTGTCGGCGACGACCGGAAACCCGAAGTTGATGGCGCCGGCGGCCGTGGCGTACTTCTCGTCATCGACCTCGCCGAGGGCGAGCACGAACGCGAAGACCCGCCGCTTGTTGTAGAGCAGGATGTCCCGCGCCTCCTTGAGGCCCCCGGGCTTCAGTCCGCCGAAGGTCATGGCGGCGCGACACGCAAAGCCGATGGCGTGCACGATGGACGAGGTGTCGGGGCCGTACGGAACCAGGAACGTCTCCCAGTTCATGTCCACGCCCCGCCGGTGCAGTTGCGCGGCCATCGTCTCGCCGTTGGTGTGCGACCCCATGAACACCAGGATGTTGCGCTCCTGCAGGTCACGCGCGATCTGCTCGGCCGTCTCCTCGTCGGGCAGCGCACCCACACACGCGGCAAAGCCGGGCATGCGTCCGTCGACCAGCTTGATCCCTTGTTCCCGGAGGATGCTGTCCGGCGTCGGTCCCAGCCAGAAGTCCGACACCAGGGGAATTCCGTTCAGCGGCTTCAGCGATTCGACGGTTTCGTGGGCCACGAGCGTCGCCGCGCCGGCATCGAGGGCCCCTCCGAGGTACGGCAGCCACACGCTGTCGCTTGGAACCGCCGGGATCCAGCCACGCGCCTCGGTCAAAGCTTCGTCGAGATCGCGCAGACGTTCGACCCTCCTGCCTGTGAGGGCCAGGATGACCGGCAGCGCATACGCCGTCCCTTCGAACCCGACGTGGGTCTCGCGACCCAACCGGGCGATGGCGTCCGCCAGCATGCGATCGGCGCGGTCCATGCAGGCGTGCGCGCCCCGGATGGCTGCCGTGGCGATGAGTCTCGACATTCAACTGCCTCCGCGATTTCAGAGACTGAGAAGGACTCGCATCGTACGCAGCGCGCATCTTCAGATGCGCCGGACAGGCCGGACTAAAGTCCGGCCCTACGGCGATTTCGTCACCGATCGTGGGGGCCGGCTTCAGCCGGCCCGACAGATCCGGTCCGACTCGTAGGGGCCGGCTTACGCCGGCCCGATAGACCAGAGCGATCGTAGGGGCCGGCGTCACCCCGTCCGATCGTAGGGGCC
>CAYHSN010000417.1:0-3660 GCA_964359235.1 uncultured Vicinamibacterales bacterium
CTCGTTCCTCGTTCCTTCACAGTACGGTGACCGGATCCACATCGATCGTGATCCGCCGTCGCAGATCCGGTTGGACCTCGAGCGCGGCGAGCAGGGCTTCACGCATCGTCCGGCGGTTCCGGCCCTTGAGAAACATCTGCGCCCGGTGCTCGCCGCGCAGCCGCGCCAGCGGCGCGGGTGCGGGGCCGAGCACGCGGAACGACGACGCGCGCCGGCGCAGCCGCTGCGCGAGACCGGCCGCGTCGCTCATCGCCTGGCCCGCGCTCGGCGCGCGCACGATCACGTTGACGAGCGCCACCGCCGGCGGATAGCGCATCGCGCGCCGATACCGGATCTCGTCCTCAAAGAAAGCGACGTAGTCCTGCCGGCAGGCATGGAGGATGCCGTAGTGTCGTGGGTAGAGCGTCTGAATGATGGCTTCCCCGCAGATGTCGCCTCGCCCGGCTCGTCCGGCCACCTGCGTGAGAAGCTGAAAGGTGCGCTCGGCGGCCCGGAAGTCGGCGACGCCGAGGCCGACGTCTGCCGACACGACGCCGACGAGCGTGACCTGCGGAAAGTCGTGGCCCTTGGCGATCATCTGGGTGCCCACGAGCACGTCGATCTCGCGCGAGGCGAACCGGTCGAGCACGCCGACGATGGCCCCGCGCCGGCGTACGGTGTCGCGATCGAGCCGGGCGACGCGCGCGCCCGGGAACTTGTCGCTGAGATCGCGCTCGACACGTTCGGTCCCGAAACCCGCCAGCTCCAGGTAGGGCCCCGCGCAGTTGACGCAGGACTTCGGCACCGGCAGCGCGTAGTTGCAGTAGTGGCAGCGCGCGCGTCGTTCCGCGCGATGCACCGTCAGGGAGACGCTGCAGTTGGGACACTCCAGCGTCGCGTCGCACTGGCGGCAGAAGACGGCCGTCGCGAATCCGCGCCGATTGAGCAAGATGAGCGCCTGCTCTCGCCGGGCCAGGCGATCGCCGATCGCGTCCACCAGCGCCCGGCTCAGGATCGTCTCGGGCCCCTGGGCCGCGTATTCCTCCCGCATGTCGACGATGCGCACCGCCGCGAGCGGCCGATCGAGCACGCGGCGTTCGAGCGCCACGCGCTCGTACCTCCCGTCGAGCGCGTTCTGATGACTCTCCATGGACGGCGTCGCCGAGCCGAGCACGACCAGCGCGCCCGCCTGCCTGCCGCGCATCACGGCCACGTCGCGGCCGTTGTAGCGCGGGGGATCCTCCTGTTTGTACGAGGTGTCGTGCTCCTCGTCCACGACGATCAACCCGAGCCGGTCGAGCGGCGCGAAGACGGCCGACCGCGTCCCCACCACGATGTCCACGTCGCCGCGCCGGATGCGGTGCCACTGATCGTGCCGCTCGCCGTCCGACAACCCGCTGTGCTGGATCGCCACGCGCGCGCCGAAGGCGCCGCGGAACGCTGTGGCCACGGCCGGCGTGAGCGCGATCTCCGGCACCAGGATCAGGGCGCGCCGCCCGGCCGCGCGACTCTCGCGCGCCAGGCGCAGGTAGACCTCGGTCTTGCCGCTGCCGGTCACCCCGTGCAACAACACCGTCCTGAACGTGCCCGACGCCACGGCCCCGTCGAGCCGCCGCAGCGCGTCTTCCTGTTCGCTGGTCAGGGTACGATTGTTGTCACTCGGCGCGAGGTCCGGCGCGACGGCGGTCGCCGCCTCGAATGGATCGCGCTCGACGCGGACGCGAACGATCCGCACGAGTCCACGCGCAGCCAGCCGCCTGATCGCGCCGGCCGTGATGCCGTCGGCCGCGAGTTCCGAGACCGCGAGCCCCATCGGGGTTCCGCGCAGTCGATCCAGCGCGGCCTGCTGCCGCTCGCCCAGCCGGATCGCCGGCGCCTCGCAATCCGTCTGACGGCGTGGTTGCGCGCCGCGCGCGAACTCATGGCCCTCGGCGGTCAACGCGGCCACCTGCACGGTACGAAACGCCTGCGCGCTGCCGCGAAGCGGCCGCTCAGTCCGCACGAGCCCGAGTCGTTCGAGCGCCGTGACCGCGGCGTGCACACCGTGCGGCCGGCCGGTCCGGCGCCCGCGTTCGCCCGACGGCGGCCGGATCGCCACAGCCAGCTTCTCGAGACGCACCATCCGACCGTGGGCGAGTGCGTCGAGCACCGCGCGGCGGATTCCGCTGGTGTCGCGCGCGCGCGCCAGTCCTTCGTTCGTGATCTGGACGTGGCGTTCGCTTTCGATCCAGGCCTTGGGCGGCATCGCGGCGGCCAGGGCCTCACCGGGCGCGCAGATGTAGTACTCCGACACCCACAGCGAGAGATCAACGATCTCCTCGGGCAGAAACGCGTCGCCGTCGAGCACGTCGACGATGTCGCGCACGTTCTCGCCCGGCACGGCGCCGCGCCCACCGTCCGCGCGCGGCAAATCCGCCGGACCGAGGGCGCAACCGGTCATGAGGCGCGAGCCGAGCGGAACGAGCACGCGTGCGCCACGCACGGGTTGCGGCAGGTCATCCGGCACGCGATACGTGAGGAGGCCGAGCGAAGGGACCGGAAGCGCGACGTGAACGAGGCGGGACATGGGGGAGCTCTCGGCGCTCAGCGTTCAGCCCTCGGCTGTCAGCGCTCGGGTAGAGCCGTCAGCGATCGGGACGTTCACGCGTCACCGCGCAGGAGCGCGCGCACTTTCTTGAGATCGTCCCACGCCTCGCGCTTCTTGTCGGGGCTTCGCAGCAGGAACGCCGGATGAAAGGTCGGCACGAGCTTCGCGCCCCGGTAATCGATCACGCGACCGCGCAGCCGCGAGATCGGGGCGTCCGATTTCAGGAGCGCCTTCACCGCGACAGCGCCGAGCGCCACGACGACCTTCGGCGCGATCGAGTCGATCTGCCGGAACAGGAACGGCTCGCAGCTCGCCACCTCGTCCGGCTCGGGGTTTCGATTCTCGGGCGGACGGCACTTGATGACGTTGGCGATGTACACGTCGTTGCGTGTCAGGCCGATCGCTTCGATCATCTTCGTCAGAAGCTGGCCGGCCCGGCCCACGAATGGGATGCCCTGGATGTCCTCATCCCGCCCGGGAGCCTCGCCGATGAACATGAGGTCTGCGTCCGGGTTGCCCACCCCGAACACGATCTGACGCCGTCCGAGTGTGTGCAGCTTACACCGCGTGCAGTCGCCAAGGTCCGCGCGAATGAGCTGCAGCGCCTCGCCGGACGCGACCGGCGCCGCACTCGGCGCCGGCGCCGGTCCAGATCGCGCCTCCATCTGGCGCGCGCGCCAGGCGGGATCGCGGCTGACGCCGGTTACGCCGATCTCCTCGAAGAAGCGGAGGTGCTCGGTAAGCTGGGAGCGTTCGTTCATGTGAGCGCGCCGTGCGATGGGGTCGCGACGGTCAGGAGTTCGCCAGGGCCCCGCGCGCGGCCAGCAGCGTCTCGACCCGATCGAGAATCGTCGCGGCCAGTCGCGTCTTGGACTGCAGCGGCAAGGCCTCCTCGCCGCCGCCCGTCACGAGCGTCGCCTCATTGGTCTCGACCTCGAAGCCGGAGCCCGGCTTCGACACGTCATTCGCCACGATGAGGTCGGCGTGTTTGGCGCGGAGTTTCTGCCGCGCCCGGACCACCAGCTCGCCGGTCTCCGCCGCGAACCCCACGAGCACGGGGCGCCGCGCGGCGCCCCGCCGGCCGCCGAGCTCCG
>CAYHSN010000418.1:0-3656 GCA_964359235.1 uncultured Vicinamibacterales bacterium
GAACTGCGGCGGCTGGTGTCGATCGAGCGTGTCGTCCAGGTCGCCGCACAGGTTGACGCGGATGCCCATCTCACGCGCCATCGCCGCCTTCATCACAAGGGCCTCCCGGGCCGCGGCCGCGCCGGGCGCGTAGACCACCTGGATATGATTGGCCTGGTGCTTCGCCATCAGTCGATCGCGCGAGATCCCGTACAGGATGGCGTGCATGATCGGCCACTGCGACGTCGTGGCCCGCCAGCGGCGCTCGGTCTCGTCGCTCGGGAGCCGGACGACCCCGCCGCGGCCGATGTCCATGAAGAGCGCCTCGCCCTGCACGTAGATCCGGCTCCAGACGATCTCGCCGGGCTTGCTGACGCCTTTGAGCGTGGATCCTCCCCGCGGGAAGTACACCGGCGGCTGGCGCTCGCCGGCCGCGCCCGCGTAGCCGCCGACGAAGTGGCTGGCCGGCGCGGCGCCGGAGATCTCGAACACCCACACGAACTCGTCCACGCCCTGACCCGTGAACGGCGCGCCCCACCGGATGTCGTGAAGGGTCGTCGAGGGATCGAAGCCGAGGAAGGTCCAGATGCGATTGGTCATGAGCGCGTCCACGCCCGCGCACTCGTCGACTTCGTTGAAGTGCGGCACGGCCAGACCGTCGAACAGGACCGCGCCGCGCGCGTCGCGGACCGGCGGACGGTCCGGATTATTGAGCAGGCCTTCCGCCAGATCCGACGCGACGCAGACGTCCTTCAAACCCTGCTGGTACTGGATGCCGATCGCGGCGCACCCGAACTCGGCGGCCATCTGGATCGCCGCGTCGTACATCTTCAAGCCTTCGAGCACCTGCGCCTCGGTGAGGTCCGACTCGGGGCGTGTGCCGAGCGTGAACCTCATGCCGCGCGCGAGCAGCCAATCGTAGTGCCGGCGCGCCGTCTGGTCGCTCACCTGTTGCATCGCGGCATACAGCGCCGACTGGCTCAGGCGCTCCTTGAACAGCCCGAGCGCGTGCAGCAGGTGGTCGGGGATGATGGCGTTGTACATCCCCATGCATCCTTCGTCGAAGACACCGAGAATCGCCTGGTCGCGCCGGAGCGTCCTCCCGAGCTCGGCGCCGCGCGCCTCCGCGCTCGCGAGTTCGGCCGGCCAGCGATGGCCGTCGAGCGGCCGCGCGTGACTCGTGTCGTGACGGATGCGACCGGTGTCGATCCACTGCTTCAACGCGCCACGCGCGAACCCGTCGTCGAAGTTCTCGCTCCAGATCGTGCTGTACGGAACGCCCGCCTTGGTGAGCGATCCGTTCAGGTTGAGCAGCCCCACGAGTCCCGGCCACTCGCCGCTCCAGTTGGCGAGCGTCAGGATCGGGCCGCGGTGCTTCGTCAACCCCGCGAGCACGTGGCTCGTGTACTGCCAGACGGCTTCGGCGACGATGAGCGGCGCGGACGGATCGATGGTGCGGAAGATCTCGATGCCGCGGGACTGGCCGTCGATGAAGCCGTGCTGCTTGACCGGATCGACCTCGTGCGCGCGCACCACGCGCCGGCCGAGCGCAGCGAAGGCGTCGATGACTTTGGCTTCGAGCTCGGCCTGCGCGGGCCAGCAGACCTGATTCGCCGAGGGCCGCGAGTCGCCGCTCGCGACGAGAAGGATGTCGCCGGTCATGGGTCGCGCCTCTCGGCCCAGTTTCCGATCCAGCCCTTCGGGTTGCGCTCGTTGCCGTGCAGCGACCACACGTCGAAGCCTCCCGGATTCTGCACGCCGGGCTGCCGGTAGCGATAGGGCTGGCCCCACGGATCGAGCGGGATCCGACCGCCCTCGACGTACGGCCACCGGCCTGTCTTGCCTGTCAGGCGCGAGGGTCGCGCAACCAGTTCCTCGAGCGTTCGCGGGAACTCGCCGACGTCGGCCTTGAAGCGCTCGACGGCCCGCGCCAGATTCTCCACCATCGCTCGGGCAGAAGCCACACGCTCGGCGAACAGCGTCTCCTCCTGCTTGAGGTAGTCCTGCATCCAGCTCCACGTGTCGCCCCACGGCAGCTTACGGAGCGAGATGCCATCGAGCGCCATGTTGTAGCCAGGCTGACCGGCACGCTCCAGATCGAGGACGCGTGTGCCGATGTAGGTGTAGCTCTTGCCCTGGATACGCGCCACGGGGTTCGCGCCGATGCACTCGAACCGGACGATGTAGGCGCCGGGCTGAAGCGTGTAAACGCCAACCTTGTTCTCGTGCCACGTCCCGTACAGGAAGTTCTCCGGGTAATTCGGCGTTTGGGAGAGGGAGTAATCGTAGAAGTCCATTGCCGGATCGAGCACCCGATCCAAGCCGGGCCCCTTCATCGTCACTTTCCAGACGCCGTACTCGGGATACAGGAACTGGTAGATGGACATCGAGTAGCGCCCGGCTTCGTTCACCTCGATCGGCACGTCGACCCAGCCCCCGACGCGGTCGTTGTCGACGTAGGTCATGAGGCGCCGCACCGGCCCGCTGGCCGCGTTGCTCGAGCGCGTGATTTTCTGTGTGACCTTCGTGCCAGGCGCGCTCTTGAGCTGGTCCGTCATCAGGGTCGTCTCGACGAAGATCTCCGGGTTCACCCGATCGACGAGCGGCGGGAACTCCCAGAAGCGAGGCGCGGGCGTCGTCGCGTACCAGTAAGCGACCGAGGAAAAGAAGTCGGGCCGGTACTTGAATTCGAAGATCTCCTCCTGGCCCGTCGCCGGATTGACGAGGCCGGCGAAGCTCCGGCGCTCCATCACGACCTTCAGCGCCTTCGTGAACGTGATGGGGTCGGCCACGTGCCAGCGGTACATCGTGGCGCGCTGGTCCTGACCCTTCGGCTCGTAGATCGACACGCCCGCGCGAAGGTTCGTGAACAGCCGCAGGTTCCAGGCGTCCGTGAAGTAGTCCTCCAGCCCGGTGCCGACGATCGAAGGCGTCTCCTCGCCGTCGATGTAGAACCGATCGTCGGCCTCGCCGAGCCAGTGTCCCATCGCGCTCTGAATCGAGAGCACCGTACCGACGTAATGGCCGTCCCCCTGGATCTCGGCCGCCGTGTAGGACGTGAACGGCTTCGGCGGGAACTCCTGGCGATAGCGCGCGTGGAAGTACAGGGCGTCAGGCGGCAGCGCGGTGAACTTCAGCCAGTCGATGTAGTAGTAGCAGGCGTTCACGGGCTTGTCCGACTCGTTGGTCATGACGATGCGCGCCTTCGTGCGGAACGGCATCCGCCAGTACGAGTTGAAGGCGCGGCCGTAGGACGTGACCTCGATCGGCAGCGAGCTGACGGTGGCACGCATGCCGTTGCCGGCCGCGAAGAAGTCGCCGATCGGCGACTCGACCGACGGCGCCTCGGCGCCGTCCCAGTAGATGCGCAGGACGAGCGAGCGGGTGTACCGCCGGTCCATCGCACCGATCGTGAACCACATGTGCCGGATCTCGCCCGGCCCCTCCAGGTCGGCGAGCGTGAGGGTCTCACCGGGCTGGATGGACAGCGCGTCCTGGTTCGACTCGGGATCGAAGAGGCTGCTCGACGCGCGGAGGCGTTTCGCGGGGATCTTGCGTGTGACGTCGCCGAGATCCTGGGCGGACGTCAGCGTCTCGAGTGAGATCGCCAAGGCGACGAAGACGACACCAATGATGAGACGTTCTCTTCGGCGTGTCATGGTCCCTCCGTCGTTAAC
>CAYHSN010000419.1:0-2277 GCA_964359235.1 uncultured Vicinamibacterales bacterium
GAACCGCGGAGAACAGGGAGCCTTCCGCGATCTCGGTGGTCGATCTCTCCGTGCCCTCCGTGACCTCCGTGGTCGAGTCTTCCGTGAACTCCGTGCCCTCCGTGGTGAGCTCCGTTGGCTCGACATGACGCAGGCCGCGGAGGTCATCGCCGGCCGGCGAGGTATGTCGCGATAGCGTCGAGCTCTTCGGGCTTCAGCTTGCGATCGAACGGGGGCATTTCCGCGTCGGGATCGACGTTCTCGGGACGCGCGATCCAGCGGCGCAGCCACCCGCGATCGCGCTCGAGGCCAACGTGCGACAGATTGGGGCCATCCGTCCCGCCGTCGCCGTCGATGGTGTGGCACCCGATGCAGTGGCGCGCGAAGATCTGCGCGGGAAGCACGACGTCGCGCGCGGGCGCCGGCGGAGGGTTCCCTTCGTTGAGGCGCCGCACGTAGGCGACCATGGCTGCCACGTCACGCTCGTTGACTTCGGCGGCTGGACGCACCCCGGGCGCGATCACCTCAGGATCCGCGACGTGTGACACGAGCCAGTCGGGTGGCCGCGAGACCGGGTTTGCACCGAGCGGATCCGCGACGCCCTCGTCCGCGTGACACCGGGCGCAGTTCGCCTGCCCGACCCAGACCTGTCCCGCTGTTTCGCGCAGCGTCCACTCCCCTCTGACCGTGCCCGCGTTCGCCGGGCGATCGCGCCAGCCGAGCGGCGTCAGGACCACCAGCGCCACCACGCCGGCGACGACACCGCTCATGATCACGGGCCGCTTGCGCGGTTCGCGGTGAGGGCCGCGATCGATCCACGGCAGGAGCGCCAGCACCAGGAACGTGGCGCCGGGAATGACCAGCGATGCGACGATTTCCAGCCGCCCCGGGAAGTACTTGAGCAGTTGGAACAGGCCCAGGAAGTACCACTCTGGACGCGGAACGTAGTTCGCGTCGGTCGGATCGGCGACGCGCTCGAGCGGCGGCATGCCGGCGAGGACCAGCGTGACGAGCGCCGCGGCCACGAGCGAAATGACGACGAGATCCTTCGCGGCCTGATCCGGATAGAACCGCGGACGCCCGCCCTTGCGCTCGCGAATCGGCCCAGAGATTCCGTGCCGGCGCATCAGGAACACGTGCGCGACGATGAGCAGGAGCAGGACGCCTGGCAACAGCACGACGTGCGCCGCGTACCAGCGGTTCAGCGTGAGCGCGCCGATCTCGGCGCCGCCCCGCATCATCGTCGCCACGAGCTCACCGGCCACAGGCGCGCTCGCCGCGATGTTGATCGTCACCGTGGTCGCCCAATACGCGCGTTGATCCCAGGGCAGCAGATAGCCCGTGAGCGCGAACGCCATCACGAGCCCCAGCAGCGCGAGGCCGCTCAGCCACGTCAGCTCGCGCGGCGCCTTGAACGATCCGAACACGACCACGCGCAGCAGGTGCAGACCCGCAAAGACGACGAGGAAGCTGGCGCCGAAGTGGTGGAGGCCGCGGACGATCCAGCCGAGCCGGACCTCGTTCGTGATGTAGCGCACGCTGTCGTACGCGTGGTCTGGCGTCGGCGCGTAGTAGAGCGTGAGGACGCCGCCGGTCAGCAGTTGAACCATGACGAGGAACAGCAGGACGCTGCCGAGCGTGAACGGCCAGCCCGTGCCCGGCGGCAGCGGCTCGTCGAGCATCTTCTCGATGCCGGTGCGGAATCCGCTGCGGTGGTGCAGCCAGTCGAGCGCGCGCCGCATCACAGTCGCACCATCACGAGACCGTCCGCGCCCTGGATCTTCGCCTCGATCGGCGCCAGCGGTTCAGGCGGCGGCCCCGCGACGACCGCGCCCTGCGTGTCGTACGCGCCGCCGTGGCAAGGGCACAGCAGCCGCTTGGTGTCGGCGTCCCACCGCACGCGGCAGCCGAGGTGCGTGCAGACCGCCGACAGGGCGCGCACCTCGCCCGTGCCGTCCCAGACGAGGAACACGACGTCCTGCGCGCGTTCGCGGTACCAGCCCTGTTCCCGCGGCACCGATACGACCGCGGGGTATGGCACGCGCGGTGTCATGTCCTCGAGCCGCGCCGCGCGGATCCAGCGCTGGCGCGGGCGGCTGGCTTTCGGCAGCGCGAAGGCGCCGAGCAAACCGGCGAGGCTTCCGCCGAGCACGACGGCGACCGAATGGACGAAGGCTTTCAGGAACGTGCGGCGGCCGGAGCCCTGACTGTCTGTACGCATGTCTCCCCTGGGTGCTGAATCGGCCCTGACTGTTGCCAAGTTCGCGCCAATCCACAGGAGGCGGGAATCCGGCGCAA
>CAYHSN010000419.1:2377-3651 GCA_964359235.1 uncultured Vicinamibacterales bacterium
GGCGGCGCGGGTGGCGCCACGGCGTACCACAGCATGTCCTCGCGCCGCAGCCGGTGCGCGATTTCGATCTGGAGCGACCGCGCGGGATAGGTCCAGCGGCTCTTCGGGTGCTTCTTCGCCAGATCGGCGACCGTGTCGAGCGCCGCCGCGGCGTCGCCCAGATGATAGAGGCTGTGTGCGAGCCAGAACGTCGCTTCGTCCGGCGCCGGCTCCTTCGGATCCTTCAGCGCAGCGCGCAGCTCGCTCACGGCCTTCGACCACTGCTCGTCGGCAATGAAGTCCTTCGCCCGCGCGAGCCGCTCGGAATCGGGCGCCCAGGCCCGCGCCGACGCCGCGATGACCAGCAGCGCGACGACCGACGCACCCAGCGCGCGAGTCCCCATCACCATCCATTTCCGGTTACTCATGGCCACGGCTCCGTCCTTCAGAGGCCCGTCCGGCCGCGCCGCCGATCGACGCGCGACGGGCCGGACCCTCCGCACTCATGATTTCGATCTTCGTCAGGAGATCGCGCCTGTCGATCAGGCGCTGCAACCGCTCCAGCGCTCGCGGATCTTCATCGTTTCCGAGCGATGCCTGCAGCAGCACGGTCTCGAGATCGCCGAGCACGTCGGCGAGATTCGAGCGTCCCTGCTCGGTGGCCACGAGCCGGTATTGCGTCGTGTCGGCCAGGAGCGTCGAGGCCAGGTGCCGCTCGTACCTCCAGTCGTTCGGGCGCGCGTGTCGTGGATCCTTCGCGGCAAGTCCCAGCAGGACCAACTTCGATCGCTCCAGGTGCTGATCCGCGCCTGTGGTCAGCCCCTCTACCGGCCGCGGCCGCGCGTCGCGCTCGACCGAAGCCTGATTCATCAGCGGCTCGACGCGTTCGGCGCGCCACCGCTGAATCTGCACGCCCGCGAGCACGCCCGCCGTCGCGATCGCGATCGTCGCCGCGATCTTCAGCGCGACGCGCGTGTTCCATCCGCGCGGCGCGCGTGGCGCGGACGCCTCGTCCAGCCGCGCGTCGAGCCGCCGCATGAACGAATCCCCGTCGCCCGAGGGCGGCGCCGCGTTCTCGCGACGCCCGGCGAGCGCGCACCGGATGATCTCGAGATCCGCCCCGTGACGGCCCGATTCGTCTTGCCCGAGGCCGTTGGCGGGGGCGGGAGCGGCGAGCACGCGGCCCCTGCCGGCCGGGGGGGCACCGAGTACCAGATGAAGGAGATGAAGTTGAGCCTTCCCGGGCAGACCGCCCGGGAATGGAATCTCTCGCTCAACGTCCCCGTCGACCGAGA
>CAYHSN010000420.1:0-3641 GCA_964359235.1 uncultured Vicinamibacterales bacterium
CCAGGATCTCGGACGTGCCACACTCGAAGGGCGGCTCGGCGGCTTCGTATCGATCCCGGTCGATCGGGATCGGTTCAGGCCTGCGATCCTGGCCGTGCAGCAGCGTCACGGCCGCCGCAACACCCACAAAGACCGCTGTTATCAGTCGGTTCCTGCGCACCGTCATGAAGACCTCCGGAGCACTGCGGATTGTACGCCCCGCGCAGGCGTTCTCGCAAGCCGCAGGCTCATGCCCGTGTCAATTCCGTGCATTTCTGTGTTCAGGCGGCGTGAAACCCGGCGTTGTCCCGCGGGTCCCCGGTCTCCGGCCTCCGACTTCAGATTGGCGCGTTATGGTAAACTCCGTAATCATTACGTAGTATTCCGTAATGTCAGGAGGCCCCGTGAACCCCTTCGTCTACGGTGAGATCGCCCCCCTGGCCGCCTTCGTGGACCGCGAGGCGGAGCTCGACCGGCTCGTGTCCGACCTCGTCGAAGGCCAGAAAATCTTTCTCATCTCGCCCCGGCGCTTTGGCAAGTCGTCGCTCATCCACCAGGCCCTGCGGGCCGCCAGCCGCCGCGGCGTCCTCACCGTCGACGTCACGGTCAGCAGCCACAGTTCCTACGTGGCCTTCCTCGAGGGTTACGCGCGGGCGCTGCTGTCGGTCGAGACTCGCTTCGACCAAGTGTCGGCCTGGGTTCGCGAGCTGTTCACGACGGTCCGGCCTGAGTTGCGCGTCGAAGCCGACACCGGCGGCGCGAGTCGCTTCTCCGTCGCGTTTCCGGCGGTCCGCACCGCGCGCGACGAAGCACGGCTGGCCAACGAGGTGTTCGAGCTGCCGGCGCGCATCGCCAACGCGCGCGGGCGGCGGCTCGCCGTCGCGCTCGACGAGTTTCAGGCGATCGACGGCTTCAACGGCGGCCAGGTCGAGCACGCCCTGCGCGCGGCGACCCAGCGCCAGCGCGAGGTCGGCTACGTCTTCGCGGGCTCCGAGCCCAGCCTGATGGAGCGCATGATCGGGCGCAAGCGGCCGTTCTACAAGGCCGGGCCGGTCGTGCGTCTCGGCCGCATCCCGGCCGATCGCTTCGCCGAGTTCCTCGAGGCGCGCTTCAAGCAGACCGGCTTCCGCCCGGAGCCCGGCCTCGGCGCCGCGATCGTCGAGCTGGCGGGCAACCTGCCGTACGACGTGCAGCGTCTCGCGCACGAGACCTGGGACGATGTGAAAGCGGCGGGGCGGCGGACGGTCGGGCTCGACGCGCTTCATGCTACCCTGAAGCGCCTGCTCACCGAGTACGACACGCTGTTCGAGCAGACGTGGCAGGGCCTGACGCTCGCGCAGCGCGCGACGCTCCGGGCCGCCGTGCTCGAGGACGGCCGCAATCTGCTCTCAGCCGACGTACGCGCCCGCTACCGCCTGAGCGGCGCGTCGACGGTGCAGGCCGCGCTCGCGTCGCTCGCGCGTCACGAGATCCTCATGCGCGAGGGCGACCGCTACGTCATCGTCGACTCGCTCCTGCGGGAGTGGGTAGCGCGGACGACCTTCTGAGGACACCGTCATGAGCCGACCGGCCGGCTTTCTCGAGCGTCTCGGGCTGCACCGCCCCGAGCTGCGCGCCTGGGCGATGTACGACTGGGCGAACTCCGCGTTCATGACGACGGTGATCGCGGCCGTCTTCCCGATCTTCTTCGAGAAGGAAGCGGCGGCCGGGCTCGATCCCGCCGTGGCGCTCAGCCGCTACAGTTGGGCGTCGACGCTCTCCGTCCTGATCGTCGCCGCGATGACGCCGGTGCTCGGCGCGCTCGCCGACTACACGGCGATGAAGAAGAAGATGCTCGGCGCGTTCCTGTCGGTGGGACTGCTGGCGACCGCCGGCATGTACTTCATCCAGCGCGGGCAGTGGCTGCTCGCCGTCACGCTCTTCGTCCTCGGCAACATCGGCGCGTTCGGCAGCATGGCGTTCTACGACTCGCTCCTGCCGCACATCGCGCGCGAGGACGAAACCGACCGCGTGTCGTCGGCCGGCTACGCGATCGGGTACCTCGGCGGCGGGCTGCTCCTGACGGTCAACGCCGCGTGGATCCTGTGGCCCTCGGCGTTCGGTCTCGCCGGTGAAGGCGCGGCCGTGCGCCTGTCGTTCCTGAGCGTCGCCATCTGGTGGCTGGGCTTCTCGATCCCGCTCTTCCGCGGCGTGCCCGAGCCGCCGCGCGCGATCGAGGCCGACGAGCAGGCGCGCCAGAACCCGATGGCCGTCGCCTTCAAGCGCGTCGGCGAGACCTTCGGCGAGCTGCGCACGTTCCGACAGGCCTTTCTGCTGCTCGTCGCCTTCGCCATCTACAACGACGGCATCAACACGATCATCCGGATGGCGACGATCTACGGGGCCCAGATGGGCCTGGCCACGAGCACACTCATCCCGGCGATCCTGATGGTGCAGTTCGTGGGCGTCCCCTTCACGTTTCTCTTCGGCTGGCTCGCCGGGTCGTTCGGCGCGAAGCGGTCCATCTTCCTGTCGCTCGTCGTCTACACCGGCATCAGCCTGCTCGGTTTCTTCATGACCACGGCGGCGCATTTCTACGTGCTGGCGTTTCTCGTCGCGACGGTGCAGGGCGGCAGCCAGGCGCTCAGCCGATCGATGTTCGCGACGATGATCCCGCGCTATAAATCGTCGGAGTTCTTCGCCTTCTTCGGCATCTTCGAGAAGTTCACGGGCGTGCTGGGACCGGCCATCTTCGGGGTGGTCGCCGCCGCGACCGGATCCGGCCGGCTGGCGATCCTGTCGGTCATCGGGTTCTTCGTCGCGGGCGGATTCCTCCTCTCGTTCGTCAACCTGCAGGAAGGCCAGCGCGCCGCGCGCGCCGCGGAGGCCGGCGTCCGCACCCTGCCCTGAGTCTCGTGCCTCGACGGCCTTTGTGGGTCATCGTCTGGCTGGCGCGCGTCGTCTCGGCGATCTTCTACCGCGTCGAGCGCGCCGGCGAGTCCGTTCCCGACGGGCCGGTCCGACTCGTCGTCAATCATCCCAACGCGTTGCTCGATCCCGCCGTCGTGTGGACGACGGCGGGACGCGACGTGCGCGTCCTCGCCAAGTCCACGCTCTTCCGGCGTCACATCATGAGCCCGCTCGTGCGGCGCTCCGGCGCGATCCCGGTGTACCGGCGCATGGACGAGGGCGTGGACCCGGCGCGCAACGTCGAGACGTTCTCGGCGGTGGCCGACGCGCTCAGCTCCGGCGGCTGCGTGTGCGTGTTCCCGGAAGGCGTGACGCACGCAAAGGGCAAGCTCGAGCCGCTGCGCACGGGCGCCGCGCGCATGGCGCTCGACGCGGAGGCGCGCGGCGTCTGCGTGGCGATCGTGCCGGTCGGCCTCAACTTCGAGCGCCGGACGACGTTCCGGTCGCGCGTGACGATCGTGTACGGCAAGCCGTTCTTCTCCGGCGACCTCGTGGAGTTGGCGCGCGAGGACCCGGCGGCCGCCGTTCGCGCCCTGACCGACCGCATCGCCGGCGCGCTGAGGCGGCTCGTCATCGAGGCCGACCCGGGGACCGACGCGGCGCTCGTCGAACGCGTGGACCGGCTCTACACCACCGCACGGAGCGCGTCGAGAAACCCGCTCGATCGCGTGCAGCGGCGGCGAGTGATCGCCGTCGGGATGGAGCGGCTGCGC
>CAYHSN010000421.1:0-3636 GCA_964359235.1 uncultured Vicinamibacterales bacterium
ATCGTGTTCGGGCGCGCCGTCCAGCGGCCGCCCTCTTCGTTGCTGAAGATGGGAAGCGCGCCGGGCACGACTAGCGTCGATCCGTCCGGTAACTCCTTGTCCCATCCTGCGACGTAATCGAACACGAGCTTCGACACGTTCGTGTTGTTGCAGACGACCACGAAGACCGGCGGGGTCAGGCCCCTCGCGCGCGCGTCGGTGTTGGATTCCCACAGCCGGTACGCCTTCTCGTAGTGACCGTACAGGCTGTGCAGCGCGCCCTGCAGCTCGACCGGCAGCTTCGGCTCACCGGTCACGGCCTCGGTCCTGCGTCCCTTGCGCGGCAGCTCGTCGCGAATCCGGATCCAGAGATCGCGGTAGGTCGGCTGCTCGCCGGTCATCGAGTTGTCGGCGACCGGGACGCGCGGCACCTTGACGATGCCCGACTCGATGGCGTCGATGAGTGAAAAATCAGAGACGACCCAGGGAAACAGGGTTCCTTCGGAATAACCAGACCCGCGCAGGAAAAAGGGCGTGGCCGACAAGTCGTAAATCGCCTTGATGCCGATCTTGGCCTGGACGGCCTCGAGGCCCGAGATCCACACGCGGGCTTCCTTGTCGCGCCGCTCCGCCTCGATCCGTTCGTCGCCCGACAGGGCTTCGGCTTCGGCATCGGGCTTGTGCCGGTAGCAGTGGTGGGCCTCGTCGTTGATGACGACGACCTCGTGCTTCGTGCCGAGGGCACGGCATACCCGGCGCACCATCTGGTCCGGCGTCTCCGTAAACGCCTTCGAGCCCTCCTGGCCGAGAATCGTCTTGGTGAGCTTCGCCGCGTCGCCTCGCTCGCGGAGGATGAACCCGTGGAAATTCGCGATGACGACCTTGGCCTGTGTCAGGCGCTCGAGCAGGTCTGCGCTCAGCACGTCGCGCTCGCGGTAGTAGTTGTTGGGATCGTTCGGGAACAGCACGCGGAGCCGATCGCGAATCGTGATCCCGGGCGTCACGATCAGGAAGGCGTCTGAGAACCGCGGATCCTGGCGATGGGCGAGCTTGTTGAGCGCCTGCCACGCGATCAGCATGGCCATGACGACCGTCTTACCCGAGCCGGTCGCCATCTTGAGGGCGAGTCTCGGCAGTCCGCCGTTGAACCGGTCGTTCTCCTCGCGCAGCGCGTTCTCGATCCACGCGTCCCCGTACTTCTTCGCCACCTCGGTGATGTAGATCGCGGTCTCCACGGCCTCGATCTGGCAGAAGAAGAGCGGCTTGTCGCGATCGGGGTTCGTCCAGTAGTCCAAGAGCCGCCTGGTGACCGGCGTGACGTCTACGTACCCGCCAGTCCGCCAGCGCGACACGCGCTCGCGAATCTGGTTCACGAGCCGCGTCTCCTCGATGCGATCCTTCGTCCATTCGGTTTCGAACTGGAGCTGCTTACCCTTCTTCTTTGGCGCGGGAATCGGCACGAAGTACGAGCTGGGCCGGCGCGTGTCGATGACCCGGTCGCTGATCCCATCGTCGGTGAAGTCGAAATGACGGGTCGGCTCGCGGAATGGAGGATTGAGGACCGGGTTTTCGATGACCACCTGGGGCACGGACAGACCTCGGTTTCAGGATTGGCGACGCTCGAAAGGAACCGCGGCGCTATTGTGGCATAGTTGAGCTGGGTCAGGGACCCCATGAACGCAGTCGCCGGCCGTCTCTCCCTCCTTGTACTCGTCCTGTTCGCGGCCACGCCCGCGGCAGGCCCGCGCCAGGCGTCCTCGTTCCAGGATCTGCTGACTCGTCTGGCCGACGCGCCGGCGGAGCTTCGCGCCCCGGCGATCAATCACTATCTGAACCTCGCCGGTTCGGCCCCGCTCATCGAAGGTGACACCGTCGTGTTTCTCGCGGAAGGCGATCCCGGTCGCCCGCCGCGCATCGTCGGTGACTTCAACGCGTGGGGAAAGGACACGCCACCGGATCCGGCGTTCAGCGGCACGATGACGCGTATCGAAGGAACGGAGTGGTACTACGCGCGGATGCGCGTCGACCGCGGCGCGCGCATCCAGTACCTGATCGCCCGGGGCGATCGGCAGGAGCTCGATCCGCTGAACCCGCGGATGGTCGAGGACTCCGGGGAGAAGCGCTCCGAGGTGTGGGTCCCGAAGTGACCGGGTTCTACGACGCGCTCAAATCGCGCCGCGCCTCGATCGAGGCGAGGTACCGCAGGCTGACGCCCGCGTCCGCGCGCCTCGCGCTCGACGCCGCCCGCGTGCTGCCCGGCGGCTCGACGCGCGACACGGTCCGGCGCCACCCGTACCCGACCTACATCCGCAGCGGCGAGGGCGGCCGCCTCGTCGATGCTGACGACCGTCGCCTCGTGGATCTCTGGTTCAACGCGACGACCCTGCCGCTCGGACACGCCGACCCGCGCGTCGTCGAGGCTGTCGGCGCCTGCCTGGCGCGCGGCACATGCTTCTACGCGCCGACCGGCCTCGAGACCCAACTCGCGCGCGAGATCTGCAGACGCCTGCCTTCAGCCGAGCGCGTCCGGTTCACGAACTCCGGCACCGAAGCCGTGATGCTCGCCGTGCGCCTCGCGCGTGCCTTCACCGGCCGTCCGCTCGTCGCCAAGTTCGAAGGCAGCTATCACGGCAGTTACGACGACGTGTCGTGGTCGGTCTCGACGCCCGGCACCGGGCCGGCCGACGCGCCGGAGCCGGTCGCGGCGTCCGCGGGCCTGGTGTCAGCGGCGGACCGCGTGCTCGTGCTGCCGTACAACGATCTCGGCGCCGCGGTACGGCTGCTCGAGACCTGTGCCCGCCAGGTCGCCATCCTGCTCGTCGAGCCCATCGCCAACCGGATGGGACTCGTGCCGCCAGGACCGGGGTTTCTGCTGGGCCTGCGCGAGATCACCGCGCGCCATCGCATCGTGCTCGCCTTCGACGAGGTGATCAGCTTCCGGCTCGGCTGCCACGGCGCGCAAGGGATCGCCGGTGTCACCCCGGACCTGACGACGCTCGGGAAACTCATCGGCGGAGGGTTCCCGGTCGGCGCGGTCGCCGGTCGCGCGGAGATCCTGGAGGTGTCTTCACCGGATCGGCCGACGCGCGTCACGCACGCGGGCACCTTCACCGCGAACCCGATCACGATGACGGCGGGCACGGTGACGCTCGATGCGCTCACGCCGGCGGTCTTCGACGAGCTGAACGCCACCGGCGGGCGCGTGCGTGGGGAGCTGCGGCGGATCGCGGCGGGGAAACCGTTGCAGATCACCGGCGCCGGTTCGCTGTTCAAGATCAGCGCGACCGGCGCCGCGATGGTCGATCATCGGTCGTCGATGACGTGCGACGCGAAATGGGAGGAGCTGGCGTCGCTCGAGCTGCTCACCGAGGGATTCTTCCTCACCACCCGCCTGCACGGCTGCCTGTCAACCGCGACCCGCGCGGACGATGTGGATCGGTTTCTCGCCGCCGTCGAGCGACTCCTGAGTGGTGGCACAGCGGCCCGGCAGGCCTGAAGGCCTGCGCTACGGCGAATTCCTTACACTGTTCCACCTGCTCACTCATCCTGCCGGGCTGACGTCCTGACCGGCCGCGCCGCGGGGTGCGGTCCGTAGTCCAGCTCGCCCGCTTCGATCCGCGCGGGCAGCACGTTCTGCGGCGGCGGCAGCGGGCACGT
>CAYHSN010000422.1:0-3630 GCA_964359235.1 uncultured Vicinamibacterales bacterium
GCCACGGAAGGGCCACGGAAGGGCCACGGAAGGACCACGGAAGGACCACGGAAGGACCACGGAAGGACCACGGAAGGACCACGGAAGGGCCACGGAAGGGCCACGGAAAGCCAGCGAGTTGACAGCCGCCGCTTTGTTGGGCAAAGTGTGAGGCATGGACCACGCGAAGGCGCTCGACCAGATCTCCGAGATCCACAAGCACCTCGCGAAAAGCGAGGTCTATCGCGGCTACCGGTCGCTGCCGGTGGCGATCTCGGGCGTGGTCGGCCTGGTGGCGGCGTGGCTGCAGGCGCCGTCGCTTGGCGCGAACGACCCGGCGGGCTTCGTGATCTTCTGGGCCGCGATCGCGGCGGCGTCGGCGACCATCGGGATGAGCGAGATTGCCTTCAATTACGCGTTCAGGGAAACCGCCTTCGAGCGCCGCAAGACGCGGCTCGTCCTCGGGCAGTTCGTGCCGAGCGTCGTCGTGGTCGCGATCGCCACGATCATGTTCGTGCGGTTGAGCGCGGCGCTCGTGCCGCTCCTGCCCGGGCTGTGGGCGGCGCTCTTCGGCGTCGCGATCTTCGCGGCGCGGCCGCACCTGCCGCGCGCGACGGGATGGGTCGGACTCTTCTACTTCGGCGCGGGCGCGTGGCTCCTGTGGCACGCAAACGCGGCGCCCTCGCCGTGGTCGGTGGGCGGCACGTTCGGGGTGGGGCAGCTCTTCGCGGCGCTGGTGCTCTACTGGAATCTGGAGCGGCGAAATGGCTGGCAGCCCTAGGAAGAAACGTGCGATCGCCGATTCAGCGCCGAGAGGACGCTTCGCCTACGAGGGTCTCGACCGCATCCTGCACGAGAAGGCTCGGCTCGGCATCATGACGTCGCTCGTGACGCGACCCGAGGGGCTGGTGTTCTCGGAGCTGAAGCAGCTCTGCGCGCTCACCGACGGCAATCTGAGCCGCCACCTGGACGTGCTGCGCGCAGCGGGCCTCGTCGAGATCTGGAAGGGCTTCGACAACCGCCGGCCGCAGACGCTCTGCCGCCTCACACCTGATGGGCGCGAGCGGTTCCTCGAGTACCTGCACGAGCTCGAGAACGTGATCCGCGACGCGATGCCGAAGGCGGCGCGCAAGCCCGAGCGCGCGCCGGAATTGCCGCCAGGATGGGTGCCGGCGTAACCGATTGCTGATTGCTGATTGACAGACCGCTGTCACGGGGCGATCGGGCCACGAAGGCACGAGGACATCTATGAAAGGGCGTGCTCGGCCGCTATAATCTCGGTGTGCAAGCGCGCGCATTCTGGAAGGCCGTGACCGTGGACGCTGCGAACCTGCTCGACGAGTTGGTCAGCGTGATGAGGGACCGCGGCATTCGTTATTGCGTGGTCGGCGGCCAGGCCGTCAACGCCTACGTGGAGCCCCTCGTCAGCCTCGACCTCGACATCGTCGTCGCCGTAGAACAGCTCTCGATGGTCGAGGCCACGCTGGCCGGCCAGTTTCGCGTCGAGCGTTTTCCGCACAGCCTGAACATCTCGACACCTGGATCGGACCTGCGCGTCCAGATTCAGACAGACCCGCGGTACGCCGCGTTTCTCGATCGCGCAACCGAGCGGACGATTCTCGGAAAGCGCCTGCCAGTGGCCAGTGTCGATGATGTTCTGCGGGGGAAGGTGTGGGCGGTCCAGGACGCGGGGCGCCGGCCGAGCAAGCGTCAGAAAGACCTCGCCGATATCGCGCGGTTGATTGAAGCCTACCCGGAGCTGCGCGCGCAGGTGCCGCCGGAGGTCCTGGCGCGGCTCGTGTAGGCACGAGCCTCAAGCCGCCGCCTACGTCACCCTCCAGCGGCCTTCAGCGTCCTTGGCCGCTCTGCCCTCTTCTTCCAGCTTGATCAGGTGCGCGAGGACGCTCTCGCCCGCGGCGGCGGCGACTTCGGGCCGCAAGCCGACGTAGACCTGCGCCACGATGGCATCGAGGTCCGCCGCGCCGCGCTCGAGCGCGCGCACGATCTGCGCCTGCCGCTGAAGGCGATGCGCCAGATACCGCCGGATGAGCGCGTCGGGCTCCTCGATCTCCCGCCCGTGCGCGGCGAGGACGCGCGAGACGCCGAGCGCGAGCAGCTTCTCGAGCGACTTCAAGTACCGCGCGAGGCTGCCGCCAAACGTCGGCGGAATCACGACGGTCCCGTCGCGCACCAGCAGGTCGCCGCCGAAGAGCAAGCGGCTCGAGGGCTCGAACAGGCACACATGATCGGGCGCGTGCCCGGGTGTCTCGATGACGCGCAGGCGCGCCTCCCCCGCCACGACCTCGTCACCTTCCTGCAACGGCCGCCACGCGACGGAATACTTCACGTCCTTCTCGGGCCACGGCCGCTTCAGCAGGATCGCGCCGGGCCAGCGCGCGGCGACGGCCTCGATGCCCTTGATGTGATCCGAGTGGTTGTGCGTGACGACGACGCGGGCGAGCGGCTGGCCATCCAGCGCGGCGGCGATCGCGTCGAGATGACGCGCGTCACCAACGCCGGCGTCAACGAGCAGCGGCTCGCGCCCCGGGACGAGGTACGTGTTGTTGCCCTCGCCGGTGTAGGGACCGGGGTTGAACGCGGGGAGGACGAGGATATGCATGTTGGCTTGGGGCTTGGGGGCGCGACATCGGCGTGGCCGTAGCGCAAGCCTTCAGGTCTGCCCTCGGCGATCGACAGAACGGAACTGAAACTAACGGGATTCCCGAACCACTGGGGATACGAAAAGAGGACGACGAAGCAGAGGTGAGTCAGCGAATGCTGCGTTGCTGCCAGCGACACATCGGGAACCGATCTGCCGCCGTGAGGGACTAATCATGATGGTCCGGGAATCCCACCTGTATTATGTGAAACCCTTCACAAGGTGTCAAGTCGAGGGGCGGGGCCCCGCCGCCCCGCGCCGCTCGCGCGCGATCATCTCTATCTGGTAACATCACCCGACCGCCGAGCCCCGAGTTGCGGCGGAAACGAGGTTCTTGATCCATGGTCTTGATCTTCGGCAAGGACACGTGACCCTACACGCTGGCCGCCCGTGAGGACTACGAAAGGCGGCGTGTCGGGTTCGAGTACATCAACGTCAAGAAAAACGCGGCGGACCTCGAGAAGATGCTGCGCTACAGCAAAGGCGGCCGCGAGGTGCCGGTCATCGTGGATGGTGAGAAGGTGACGATCGGGTTCGCCGGCGGCACCTGAGGGGTATAGGACCACGGCTGCTGGACGCAGCCGAATCATCTGGCGATCGCTTTTCGGGTGAATCTTGCCGTTCACGTGAATGCTTGCCGTTCGGGTGAATCTTGCCGTTCACGTGATCCTTGCCGTTCAGGTGATGCTTGCCGTTCAGGAACGGCGAGTTCCCTACCGAGCGGCGATGATCCAGCCGAACGGCAATCGTCAGTCCGCCGAACGGCACGCATCAGTCTGCCGAACGGCACGCGTCAGTCTGCCGAACGGCAAGCCTCCAGCCGAACGGCACGCGTCAGTCTGCCGAACGGCGGGCGTGAGTCTGCCGAACGGCAAGCATCCAGCCGAACGGCACGCGTCAGTCTGCCGAACGGCGGGCGTGAGTCTGTCGAACGGCGAGCGTCAGTCTGCCGAACGGCGAGCGTCAGTCTGCCGAACGGCGAGCGTCAGTCT
>CAYHSN010000423.1:0-3615 GCA_964359235.1 uncultured Vicinamibacterales bacterium
CGCACTCCAGCGCACCGCGGACGAGGCGCTCGAACTTGCCCGGCTCTGGCGGCTCGGCGGCCGCGCCGACGCCGCCCTCGCCGCGCTGGGCGAACACACCACGCCGGCCGTGGTCGAGCGCAGGATCGAGCTGTTGCGCGAGCTCAATCGCAACCGCGAGGCGCTCGCCGTGCTGCGCGCCCGGATCGATGCCCGACCCGGTGGAATGCCCACACCGGAAGAGCTCGCGGAATATGGCACCATCGCCCTGCAGGCGGGCGCACCGGCCGAAGCGGTCGCGATTTATCGGCGCTTCGCGGCCGTGCATCCGGCCGATCTTGCCGTCGCGCGCCGGCTGCGCGATCTGCTGATCGCAGCGGGCGACCCGGCGGCGGCGGTGGAATTCGCGCGCCGGGCGGCCACGCTCAGCCAGCGCGACCGGCGCGAGGTGCAGGAGCTCGCCCAAATCCTCGAATGGGCGGGCGCACCCGGCGAAGCCTTCGAGGCCTGGCTGGAAGTGGCCCGCGCCGGCAACCTGCCCGCGATCGATCGGCTGATTGCCCTGAATCCCGGACTATATCGCGACGAGGATCTGCGTCTCGTGCTGGAGCGCGACGGGGAGGTCGTGGTTTCCGCGTCGACGACGATTGGCTATCTGCACACGGGCATCGAGAAGACGGCCGAGAACAAGAAGTGGCAGCAGGTCATCCCGCTCGTCGAGCGGATGGACTACCTGAGCGCGCTGTCCATCTGCATGAGCTTCTGCCTGTCGGTCGAGACGCTGCTCGGGCTCGAGATGCCGGACCGGGTCGTCTTCATCCCGATGCTGATTGCGGAGCTGCAGCGCATCAACAGCCACCTGGTCTGGCTGGGCACCCACGCGATGGACGTCGGCGCCGTGTCGGTGATGCTCTACTGTTTCCGCGAGCGCGAGCTCCTGCTCAACATCAACGAGATGCTCGCCGGCTTTCGCATGTTCCCGAGCTACATGCGCATCGGCGGCCTGCGCGAAGATCTGCCGCCCGGGTTCCACGACGCCGTGCGCGCGTTCCTCGATCGGTTCCCCGCGAAGCTGCAGGAATACGAAGACCTCCTGACGCAGAACCAGATCTGGCTCAAGCGCACGCGCGGCATCGGCGTGCTGTCGAAGGCCGACGCGATCGGCTGGGGCCTGGTCGGTCCGATGGCGCGCGCCTCTGGCGTGGCGTACGACGTCCGCACGGCGTTTCCGTACCTGAAGTACGACACCGTCGACTTCGACGTGCCGCTGGGCACGACCGGCGATGTCTACGACCGCTACCTCGTGCGCCTCGAGGAGATGCGGCAGAGCGTCGGCATCGCGCGGCAGCTCATCGACCGCATCACGCCGGCCGGCGTCTACGATTGTCAGGACTACCGCATCGTCCCGCCGCCGAAAGATCGCGTGTACACGGAGATGGAAGCGCTCATCCAGCACTTCCTCGTGTACTCGCAGGGATTCAACGTGCCGGCGGGTGAGGCGTACGTGCCGGTCGAAGGGCCGCGCGGGGAGCACGGGTTCTACGTGGTGTCGGATGGCACGAACCGGCCGTGGCGCGTCAAGGCGCGCGCGCCGTCGCTGCTGGCCTGCCAGGCCCTGCCCTCGCTCATCGTGGGCGGCCTGATTGCCGACCTCGTCGCGATCATCGGGTCGACCGACGTCATCATGGGGGACGTGGACCGATGAGCTTTCATCCCGTGATGGATTACGGCGCGGGCTTCCACCAGTCCGAGCGCGCCCTGCTCGACGAAGGTCCGCCCTTCGAATTCACGCCGGAGCGCCGGGCGAAGTTCGAGGAGATCGCCACGCGCTATCCGCCCGAGCGGCGGAAGTCGGCGATCCTGCCCGCGTTGTACCTCGCGCAGGCGCAGCAGGGCTACATCACCGCCAACGCGGCGCGGCACGTGGCGCAGGTCATCGGCTGCACGCCGGCCGAGGTCGACGACGTCGTGACCTACTACACGATGTTCTACAGGCGCCCGGTGGGGAAGTACGTGCTGCAGGTGTGCCGCACGTTGTCCTGCGCGCTCGGCGGAGCCGAGCGCGTGACCGAGGAGCTGGCGGCGAAGCTCGGCGTGAAGGTCGGCGAGACCGACGCGACCGGCCAGTTCACGCTCGTCGAGGTCGAGTGCCTCGGCGCCTGCGACAAGGCGCCCGTCGTGCTGGTCAACGACCGCTGGCACGAGTGCCTGAAGCCCGAAGACGCGGCCCGGCTGGTCGACGATCTCCGCGCCCGCGGCGTCGCGGCGCTGAGCGGGTGTCATTTGAAGATTGAGAAATAGAGACGTAGGGTCCGGCTTTAGCCGGACCGGTCCGGCGTCCGGCTCCAGCCGGACCGTCCCTGACGAAGGCTGAGGGCCGGCTGAAGCCGGCCCCTACGAATACGGGCGATGGAACCAGTCCTCACCAAGTTCGTCCGCGAGCCCAACGGCCACACGCTCGCCTTCTACCTGAAGCACCAGGGCTACGAGGCGCTGCGCAAGGCGCTGGCCATGACGCCCGACCAGGTGACCGAGGCCGTCAAGGCGTCGGGCCTGCGCGGCCGCGGCGGCGCGGGCTTCCCGACCGGCCTGAAGTGGAGCTTCGTGCTCAAGGATCCGGACAAGCCGCGCTATCTCTGCTGCAACGCCGACGAGAGCGAGCCGGGCACGTTCAAGGACCACGTCCTGATGGAGCGCAACCCGCATCTGCTCTTCGAGGGCTGCGCGATGTCCTGCTACGCGTTCGGCGCGAAGATCACCTACATCTACATCCGCGGCGAGTTCCAGCACGTGTCGGACGTGCTCGAGGCTGAGCTCGCCGAGGCGTACCAGGGCGGCTACCTCGGGAAGAACATCTTCGGATCCGGCTTCGACTGCGACATCTACGTGCACCGCGGCGCCGGCGCCTACGAAGCCGGCGAGGAGACGGCGCTCATCGAGTCGCTCGAGGGCAAGCGCGCGCAACCCCGCATCAAGCCGCCGTTTCCGGCGGTCGTCGGCCTCTACGGCTGTCCCACCGTCGTCAACAACGTCGAGACCATCTGCAACGTCCCGTCGATCATCCAGAACGGGCCGGAGTGGTACGCCAGCCTGGGACTCGAGAAGAACACCGGGCCGAAGCTGTACTGCATCAGCGGCCACGTCGAGCGCCCGGGCGTCTACGAGACGACGATGAAGACGACGCTGCGGGAGCTCATCGACGACTACGCGGGCGGCGTGCGCGGCGGCCGGGCGCTCAAGGCGGTCATCCCCGGCGGATCGTCCACGCCCGTTCTGCTGCCAGACCAGATCGACGTCGCCGCGAGTTTCGACGGCATCGCGAACGCCGGTTCCATGCTCGGGTCGGCGGCCGTGATGGTGATGGACGACACGACCTGCATGGTCTGGCTCGCCGAGAACCTGCTCCACTTCTACAAGCACGAGTCGTGCGGCAAGTGCACGCCCTGCCGGGAGGGGACCGACTGGCTCTACAAGCTGATTCGACGGGTCGAACGCGGTGAAGGCCGGATGGAGGACATCGACCTCATCACCAGCGTCGCGAACAACATCAACGGGAAGACCCTGTGCCCGTTCGGCGAGGCCGCGGTCGCGCCGGCGCTGTCGACGGTGCAGCACTTCCGCCACGAGTACGAAGCG
>CAYHSN010000424.1:0-3606 GCA_964359235.1 uncultured Vicinamibacterales bacterium
GCCTGAAAGGCCTGCGCTACGGATTTCTTCTCAGGCTCTGAAGCCGGACACTACGATCGGAGCGATTTCTTCTGAGCAGGCCCTGAGAACGGCGGACTGGGGGGATCTAGCTTGTCACCTTGATCGCGATGAGCTGCCGCGTGGCGCCGCTCGAACCCGACGCGCTGACCTCGATCAAATACTCACCGGCGGCAAGACTCGCGATCGGCACTTCCACCTGAAACGATCCCGCCGGCGCGCCCGCGGGCGGTTCGAGCGTCAGGTCCATCATCGGCTGCGCCTGACGGTTCAGCAGCTTCGCCGTGACGGCCGGCGGTGTGTCGCCAGGTCCGTAGGCGTCGAAGCGCACGAGAATCCGCTCGCGCCGGCTGAACTCGCGTGCGACGGCCGGCAACGCGCTCAGGTCGGCCTTGAGCGCCTGCAGCTCGCGCGCCGTCAGGGCGCGCAGCACGCGCGGCGTGCTGAGCATCACGTCGGTGCCCGTGAAATCGGGCACCGCGAGGTTGCGCCGATCGCTGTCGAGCAGGGTCCCGCCCTCGTTCTCGATCGACACGCGGAGCTGGAGCGGTCCCGGCGGCGCGTCGAACACGACTGCCGCGCCGCGCCGCAACGCGCTGGCCGGTGCGGTCGTCGCCGGCGTGGCCGCGGCGTGCTGGACCGCCCCGCGGTAGTACGGCACCGTGCCCTCGCCACTCGCGACGAGCCACACGCGCACAGGATCGGACGCCGCCTCGCGCGGCGCGCCGGGCCGCGGCGGGATGGGCTCCCACACGAACTGCACACGCGTCCTCCCGGCTTCACCGCGCGCCATGCCGATCCACGTGCGCGTCACTCGCCCGCGCGGCGGCTGCGAGAGCTCGGCGAGTGTCGCCATCGCCTTGTCGACGTCCGGCGGCGGACCGGGCTTCGGCGGCGAAGTCGCGCGCGCCGCGTCTTCGGTCGTATAGGCCCAGTAGCCCTTGCGCGCCCGCACCTGCAGGCCGGGCTTTTTCACGCGCACCTTGATCTCGTGGAACTTGCCGTCGGTCGGCGCCTGCGTCGAGTAGTAGCCGAGCAGGTAGTAGGCGCTCGAATCGCGCACGATCTGGCGCAGGCCCTTGTCCAGATCGTTCATGTTCACGATGGCGCGACCGTCGGTTTCGTCCGCGAGGATGCGCAGCGTGTCCATGGTGTCCTTGAGCTGCGCTTGATCGCGCTGCAGACCGACGCCCTCGTTGATGTCGTACTCGAAGGCCGCCAGGCCTCTCGGATCGAGCGAATAGATCGACGTGTTCGAGCGATTCGCCGCGTCGTAGACCTCACGCAGCTCCGTCATGATGTCGACGTTGTTGAAGAAGCGCGCCGCCTCGGCGCGTGCACTCTCGTCGTCGACGCCAGGCATGCGCCGCGCCGGGTTGTTGATACCCGGCATCGCGGCGACCGGATCGTTGAGCTGCGGCGGCAGATTGTTCGTGTAGCCCTCGCTCACCAGGATGACGGCCTTGCGGCCCTCACGCAGGCCGCCGAGATACGTCACCAGCCCCTTGAGCGCCGAGAGCGAGACCTGATTCCGGATCAGTTCGACGGTCGCCGCCGGATAGTAGGCGTAGCGCTCCTCCAGTTCATTGCGTGGATCGTAGTTGAACTTGCGCCCTTCGAACTTCTCGATCGCCGACACGACGGCGTCGCGGTTGCGGGTGAACCGTACGTCGCTTACAGGCGTCAGCGGGTACATCAGCGCCACCATGTCGAGCGGCGAGAGCTGCTGCTGAATGAAGCGGATGAGCGGCTGTCTTACCCCCATCGATGAGCTGCGGCGCACGTGGTAGTCGTCGAGCAGGATCACAAACAGCCGCACGTCGGGGCGTGCGGCCTCCGACTCCTGGTCGTATTCCGTGCGAATCTCCCGCGGCGGCTCGGCGTCGGGCGCCGGAACCTGACTCACCTCCACCAGCTTGAACGAGTCGACCGTCTGCCGCTGGCCGTCCTCCAGCACCTCGAAGTCCTCCTGGGTGAGGTTCGTCACCGGACTGCCCGTGCCGTCGGTGACGATGACGTCAACGCGGACGAGGTTGACGCCGGCGCGAAAGACGGGCTGCTGCGGTGGCGGCTGAGGCTGCGCCGCCTGGGGCGCCGGACGGACCTGGGCCGGGGCGGGGCGGTCCTGCTGCCCGATGCCGGCGACAGTCCAGGCGCAGACGAGCGCGAGCGGGAGGATCAGGCGGGTCACCTTGTTCATAATGATAACATTCCGGGTCCGGGCGCCGGGTGCGACACCGGCGCTGTCCTGAGACACCGCAGGAGTCACCGTGGCCGAACAGCAAGCCGAACTCATCCCGCCCCTGACCGTCCTGACCGAAGATGAAGGCCTCCTTCGCGACAGCGTGCGCGAGTTCGCCGAACGGCGCATCCGCCCGCACGTGCGCGAGATGGACGAACAGGCGAAGTTCCCGCGCGCCCTGCTGGACGAGCTGTTCCAGCTCGGCGTCATGGGCATCGAGATCCCCGAGGACTTCGGCGGCGCGGGCGCCCGGTTCTTCCACGCCGTGATCGCCGTCGAGGAGCTGTCGCGCGTCGACCCGTCGGTGGGGGTGCTCGTCGACGTGCAGAACACGCTCGTCATCAACGCGCTCCTCCGCTGGGGGAACGACGAGGTCAAGCGGCGCTACCTGCCGAAGCTCGCCTCGCGCTGGATCGGCGGCTACGCGCTGTCGGAAGCGGGCTCCGGCAGCGACGCGTTCGCGCTGGCGGCGCGCGCCCAGGATCGGGGCGATCACTACGTGCTCACCGGGCGCAAGCTCTGGATCACCAACGCCAACGAAGCCGACCTCTTCATCGTCTTCGCGAACGTGAACCCCGAGGCCGGCTACCGCGGCATCACGGCGTTCCTGGTCGAGCGCGGCTTCGAGGGACTTGCGGTCGGAAAGAAAGAGGACAAGCTGGGTATCCGCGCGAGCAGCACCTGCGAGCTGATGCTCGAGGACTGCAAGGTGCCGCGGGAGAACGTGCTCGGCGAGGCCGGCAAGGGCTACAAGGTCGCGATCGAGACGCTCAACGAGGGACGGATCGGCATCGGCGCGCAGATGATCGGCCTCTCGGCCGGCGCGCTCGAGCACGCGGTCAAGTACACGAAGGAGCGCAAGCAGTTCGGCAAGGCCATCGCCGACTTTCAGGGCGTGCAGTTCCAGATCGCGCGCGCGGCGACCGAAATCGAGGCGGCCCGGCTGATGGTCTACAACGCCGCCCGGTTGCGCGACGCGGGCCGTCCGTTCCTGACGGAAGCCGCGATGTGCAAGATCTTCTCCTCCGAGGTCGCCGAGCACGTGACCTCACTCGCCGTGCAGCTCTTCGGCGGCTACGGCTACGTCAAGGACTACCCGGTCGAGAAGCTGTACCGCGACGCCAAGATCGGCCAGATTTACGAGGGCACCACCAATATGCAACTGATGACGATCGCCAAGAACATTCTCGGCTAGCTGAGAATTATTGAAAGGGTTCGGGCGTCTCGGGTGAGGCGCTCGAGCACGCCGCCACGCACGTAGCCGACAGGACCCTCGATGCGAATCGCGGCGTCCACCGCCTGCTCCGCCGCCCTGGCCGCAAAAGCCTTCGCCCGAGACACCAGCG
>CAYHSN010000425.1:0-3598 GCA_964359235.1 uncultured Vicinamibacterales bacterium
GCTAGCGCAGGCGGCGGCCACCGGAGGCGCGGGCGGCAGGCACGGAGGGTGTCCGTGATACGTCCGCCTCGCGCCGCCGCGCGGCCTCCAAGCTCACGACCGCGGGGTTCAGCATGCGGGTGTAACGGCGGTAGTAGTCGACCGCCGAGATGACGGCCGTGACCATCGCGACCCACAGCCCTGCCTGCCCCAGCACGACCAGTCCCGCCACGTGATCGCGTCCGAGGATGAGCAGCAGGATCGCCACGACCTCCGAGGCCATCTTGAACTTGCCGAGCGGCGAGGCGGCCAGCGTGATGCCTCGGCCGTGCGCCAGGCTCCGCAGAACCGTCACCGCGAGTTCCCGTCCGAGAATCACGGCGACGATCCAGGCCGAGGCGAGGTCCATCTGCACGAGCGACACGAGGGCGGCCGTGATGAGGAGCTTGTCGGCGAGCGGGTCCATGAGCTGCCCGAGCGTCGTCACCTCCTGCCGCCGCCGGGCGAGGTAGCCGTCGAGCCAGTCGGTGAGCGACGCCAGGCCGAAGATCGCCGCGCCGACCAGTTCCTTGCGGATGCCGAGGATCAACCGCCCCTCGAACTTCGTGAGCAACACGACCACGAGCAGCGGCACCAGGAAGATGCGCGCGACGGTGAGCGCGTTGGGCAGATTGAGCGGCCAACGGCGGGTCATCATGACTGCCAAGGGCGAGCGGTCCTCCTGGCTTGCGGGGCCGGCACATTGTATCGCGGCCGGCCGCGGTGGACAAACTCCCGCCCCCGGGATGCGGCGCGGCCGGGCGGCTCTGCTATGATGAAAGACCGTCATGAAGGCAATCCTGCTCGCCGGGGGCAAGGGCACGCGCCTGCGTCCCCTCACGGTCCATACCCCGAAACCCATCGTCCCGATCTTCAACCGGGCCTTTCTGCACTATCAGATCGATCTGCTGAAGCAGATTCCCGAGATTGACGAGGTCATCCTCAGCCTGAACTACCAGCCCAGGCGCATCGAGGAGATGTTCGGTGATGGCGCCGGCCTCGGCATCAAGATCCGCTACGTCGTCGAGCCCATGCCGCTCGGGACGGCCGGGGCCGTGCGGTATGCGGGTGACTCGCTCACCGAGTCGGTACTCGTCTTCAACGGCGACATCCTGACCGAGGTGGATCTCGCGGCCGTGCTTCGGCTGCATCGCGAACGCCGTGCCAAAGCGACCATCGTCCTGACGCCGGTGGAGAACCCGGCGGCCTACGGGCTGGTCACCACCGACGCCGGCGGCAACGTGAAGCGATTCATCGAAAAGCCGAAGCCCGGGGAGATCACCTGCAACACGATCAACGCGGGTATCTACGTCCTCGAGCCGGAGACCTTCGATCGCATTCCCCAGGGCGCCACGTGGTCGATCGAACGCAGCTACTTTCCGTCGCTCATCGAGCGCAAGGAGACCTTCGTCGCCTACGTCTGCCCGGGCTACTGGATTGACATCGGCACACCGGCCCAGTACCGGCAGGTGCACCGCGACATCATGGATGGACGCTATCCGGCCGCACCTTTTGCCGGCGCGGCGCGCGACTTCGCGTGGGTGTCGTCCGAAGCGCGCGTCGAGCCTGGCGCCGACATCCAGGGTCCCTGCTTCGTGGACGAAGGCGCCGTGATCAAAGCCGGCGCCCGCGTGCTCCCCTACTCCGTCGTGGGCCGCCACTGCCACCTCGAGGAAGGCGCGACGATCGACGGCGCCATCGTGTGGGCCAACGGCTGGATCGGCCGCGACGCGCTCGTGCGCGAGTCGATTCTCGGCCGCCACTGCCACATCGGCAGGAGCGTCGTGGTCGACGGGCAGGCCGTTCTCGGGGACAAATCGGTCATCACCGACTACAGCGCGATGTGACCGCCGGTCAGCCCCCATCGACCACCATGACCACCATCAATCCCGGCATCTTTAAGGCCTATGACATCCGCGGCCTCTATCCCGGGGAGATTCACGAAGATCTCGCCCGCGAGATCGGGCGCGCGTTCGTGGCGTATCTCGGCGCGCGGCGCATCGCCGTCGGCCGTGACATGCGTCTGTCCTCGCCGCCGCTGGCGGCCGCGTTCGTCGAGGGTGCGCGGGCCCAGGGCGCCGATGTCGTCGACTACGGGCTCATCGGCACCGACATGATGTACTTCGCGGTCGCGCGCGACGATCATGATGGCGGCGCCGAGATCACCGCGTCGCACAATCCGAAGCAATACAACGGGGTGAAGCTCGTCGGCCGGCAGGCGTTTCCCCTCAGCGGCGACCAGGGCATCTCCGACATCCGCGACATGATCGTCCGCGGGACGATCCCGCCGGCCGCGCAACGACCCGGATCGCTCACGACCGCGGGCGTGCTCGACGATTACGTCCGCCACGTGTTGTCGTTCATCGACGTGACGGCGGTCAAGCCGTTCACGGTGGTACTCGACGCCGGCAGCGGCATCGCCGGCCTCGTCGCGCCGCGGCTCTTCGAGCATCTGCCGTGCCGGACGACGCGCCTGTGCTTCGAGGTTGATGGCACGTTTCCGAACCACGAAGCCAATCCCCTCATCGAGGAGAATCGCCGCGACAGCGTCGAACGCGTGATCGCCGAGAAGGCCGATATCGGGATCGCCTGGGACGGCGACGCCGACCGGTGCTTCTTCATCGACGGCGGCGGCGAGTTCATCCCGGGGGATTTCATTACCGCGCTCCTGGCCGAAGCGTTCCTGCTGAAGCACCCGGGCGCCACGATTGTGTACGACGTGCGCGCCAGCTACGCCGTCAAGGACACGGCTGCCCGCTACGGCGGCACCGCGCTCATGAATCGCGTCGGCCACGCGTTTTTCAAGAAGCGGATGCGCGAGGACGGCGCGATCTTCGGCGGGGAGGTCACGGGCCACTACTACTTCCGCGACAACTTCTACGCCGACAACGGCTTCATCCCGGCCCTGCTCATCCTCGAGCTCATGTCGAAGAAAGGCCAGACACTCGCCGATCTGCTGGCGCCGCTGCGCGCGCAGTACTTCATCTCGGGCGAGATTAACACGAAGGTCGGCAACATGACGCTCGTCCAGCAGAAGATCGACCGGCTCGCCGCGCGCTATGCCGACGGGCACGTCTACCGGATGGACGGCGTCTCGGTCGAATACCCGGAGTGGCATTTCAACGTCCGCCCGTCGAACACCGAGCCGCTGCTGCGCCTGAATCTCGAGGGCAAGACGCCGGACATCATGGCCTCACGACGCGACGAGGTGCTGGCCTTCATCCGGAGCTGACCTCCGCCGCCATCGGTCTTGCCGCGATCGCCGGTTCTGCTAAGATACGGAGGACCGTCGCACGAGCGGGCTTAGCATAGTGGTAATGTTCTGGCTTCCCAAGCCAGCTAGACGGGTTCGATTCCCGTAGCCCGCTCCACTTCCCTGCGCATCCTGTTTGGGCGTGGCGCGGATCGGATGGGAGAGTTCGCCCGAATCCCCGTGGTTTCCCACAGGCCCTTTTCCGGTGCGAGACCTCCGGCCGATCCCGATCTCGACCTGAAATGGCCAAGTTATTGCGCCAGCGGCATTTGTCTCGCAGGTGCTGTCTGCACGTCTGCCGTGGTTGGCTGCAGCCGCCGCAGCCAA
>CAYHSN010000426.1:0-3594 GCA_964359235.1 uncultured Vicinamibacterales bacterium
GCGTCCACGCCGATTCCACGCTGGGCGGTCGTGGCGGGGAAGTGGGGCGGGCGTCTGTCCCTCGGCCTCGTGCAGATCGCGTTCGCGATGCTCGCAGGCACGTTCTTCTTCAAGATGAAGTGGGGCGGATCGCTCCCGATGGTCCTGCTCGTGCTCCTCACGTGGGCGACGTTCAACGCCTCGCTCGGCATCCTGCTCGGCAACCTCGCGCGCAGCCGCGCGCAGATGGCGGGCATCGGCGTGCTGGCGACGATGGTGCTGGCGGCGCTGGGCGGGTGCTGGTGGCCGATTGAGGTGACGCCGGCATGGATGCAGGCGGTCGCGCTGTGCCTCCCGACCGGGTGGGCGATGGACGCGATGCACCGGCTCATCAGCTTCGGCGACAGCGCCTCGGCGGCCGTTCCTCACGTCGCCGGGCTCGCGCTGGCCGCGTTCGCGGTTGGCGTCGCGGGCGTGCGCACGTTCCGCTACCAGTGCTAGAATCCGTTCCGTTCGCGAAACGGTCATGCCCGATCCGCAGGTCGCCCCGACGCGCGCCACAGCGCAGCGCCGCGCTGATCGGATCCGCCAGTTCCAGGCCGAGCTCGCCGCGCTGGAAAGTGACGGCGCGCTGGCGCTGGCGGCCGATCAGCGCTCGCGCCTCGACGCGTATCACGCCGCGCTCCTCGAGCGCCTCGCCAGCACCTTCGACGTCGACGTGTCCGACACTCAGAAGCAGTTCTCGCGCGGGATGCAGGCGATCGCGATTATCGGGGCGATCGCGCTTGCGGCGAGCGTGGTCCTCTTCTTCTTTCACTTCTGGGGGCGGATGGGGACCGCGTTGCAGGTGGCCGTGCTCATCGCGGCACCGCTCGTGGCCACGGGCCTGACGGAGCTGGCCTCGCGCCGCCAGCGACTGCGCTTCCTGACGGGCCTCGTGGCGCTCGTCGCCGTTGCTTGTCTCATCCTCAATCTCGAAGTCGTCGGTGAGATCTTCGCGCTGACACCCACGCCTGAAGCCGTGCTCGCCTACGCGGTGTTCGCGCTCGCGCTCGCCTACGCCTACGGCCAGCGGTTGCTGCTTGCCGCCGGCGCCGTGTGCCTGTCGGTCTACGTCGCGGCGTCGATCGTCCGTCTGGCAGGAGGCTGGTGGATGCCGCCGGACCTCTTCCTGCGCTGGGAAGGGTTCGTCTTGCCGGGCGTGGCGCTGCTCGTCTGGTCGTCCGTCCCGCACCGCCTGCGCGACGACTTTCCGGGGGTGCTGCGCGGCACGGGCCTCGCGGTGATCGGCGTGGCGATCGTCGTGCTCAGCCGGGAGGGACAGCGCTCGTGGCTGCCCGCCGACGAGCGCACCATCGAGGCGGTCTATCAGATCCTCAGTTTCATCGTGCCCGCCGCCGCGATCGGTCTCGGCATGCGCCGCGGCTGGACGGGCGCGCTGGCGATCGGCAGCCTGCTCTTCACCATCGCGCTCGTCACGAAGTACGTGGACTGGTGGTGGGACTGGATGCCGAAATACCTGTTCTTCCTCGCGGTCGGCGCCACGGCGCTGGGGCTGCTGTGGGTGTTCGGGCGCGTGCGCGCCCGCCTGAGGATCTCATGAGCCGCCGCGCCTTCCTCGTCGCGCTCGCGGTCGTGCTCGTGGTGAACGCCGGCGCGCTCGTCAGCGTCGCGAGAAACCGGGCAGGGGAGCCCGACGCCACCCTGGTGTTGGAGGAGCGCGAGCTGGAGCTGCAGCGGGGGGATGGCGACAACAGCGGGTTGCTGCTGCGTCTGCGGTACCAGCACGCCTCGTTCGACCTCGATCCGCGCACCTCCGTCCCGGAAGACACGCTGGCGCCGCGTTTCATCGATCAGGCGAAGCTCGAGGCTCTCGGTTTTGACTGTTCGGTGGCCGCGGGCAACGCCGAGGCCACCGCGAAGTACCGCGCCGTCCTGTCGCGTCCGGCGTTCATCGTCATGGTGCTCGGCGGACCGGAGTGGGAGCGACGGGTGTCCGCCTGGCAGGAACGGCGGCGCCGGCACACGGACGATCTCGTCGCGCGCGGCGAGCTCAAAGGCGACGCCGAGACGCACGCGCGGACGGAGATCGCTGAAGCGCCGCGGCGCCTGTCCCGCCTGATGCCCGTGGACGCCGGGCGCGATGCGGCGGCGCTGCGCGCGATGTACCCCGATCGCAGCCGGTCTCTCATCCTGCGCGGCGTCGTCCGGCTGCACCTGATCGAAGCGAGCGCGCGCGGCGGGCCTTCGCTCCACGGCGATCTCGACCAGGTGTTTCCGGTCGTCGTGAACGTCCCGCGCGCGCTGCACGCGCCGCTCGACGCGCTCGGCCCACCGCCGCGCCCCGCGCGTGGGGCGGGCGTGACGCGCGACCGGAGCGCGGCGATGCTCGACCACGCGCCGCGCTACGAGGTGCGCGTCTCGGCCGGCCGAACCTTCCAGCCCTGGGTCACCGAGGTCCGCCTGCTGCGGTAAGGGACAGCGGTCCTTTGCCGGTTCCGAACTCTTAAAGTTCTAGTTGACAGGCTATCCGTGCGGGCGTATAGTGCAGTCGCTGCTCTTAAGAAATTAAGAGAACCAAGACCCAGTCAGGAATCGAGAGCCCAATGCCCCGCAAACGATCTGTGGCCCTGACCGATGGTGAGTTACCGCTGATGCGGGTGCTGTGGGAGAAGGGCCGTGCCACGGTCGGCGAAGTGGTCGACGGGATCGGCGGCCCGCACAAGCCCGTCTACAACACCGTCCTCACGATGCTTCGGATCCTCGAGCACAAAGAGTACGTCACGCACGGCAAGTCGGGTCGGGCGTTCGTGTACATGCCGATCATCGATCGCAGTCAGGCGCGGCGAAGCGCTGTGCGGCACCTGCTGGACCGCTTCTTCGACAACTCGCCGTCGCTTTTGGTGCTGAACCTGCTGCAGCAGGGCGACGTCGACCCGCGCGAGATCGAGCGCCTGCGCGAGCTGATCGGCCAGAGTCAGCAGGAGCGACGATGACGTGGCTGCTCTCATGGCTCTGGCAAGGCATGGCCATCGCGCTCGTGGTCGCGGCGTTGCTGCGCATGGCGCGGCGGCTGAACGCCGCCACGCGGTATGCGATCTGGTGGGCGGCGCTCGTGGCCGTGCTCGCGCTGCCTGCGCTCCAGGCGATCGATCGTCAGCGCGCCAGCCAGAATCCAGCGTCCGGCGTCCTGGGGGTGATGCAGCCCGACGTGAGCGCATTCGCGCCTATCACGATTCCCGCCGCGCCCGACTGGCTGGTCTCGATCGTCATCGGTGCCTGGCTGGGCTCGGTCGTCGTGCGGTTGCACGGCGTGGGCCGCTCGTTCCTTCATATCCAGCGGCTGAACCGCACGGCGATCGGCGTGCTGCCTGACCGCGAGGCGCGCCTGACAGGGTGGATAGCCGCGCGCGCGTCGGCCGGGCGTCGCGCGATGCTGGCGGTCTCGGACGCCGTCGATCTGCCGTGCGCGCTGGGCTTGGGCCGCGCGGTCATCTTGCTGCCGAGAACGCTGGGTCCTGATCTGGCGGGGTGCAGGCGCCTTCGCCAGGCTTCGGCGGCCCTAGCAGGCCGTGGTGAAAGTCTGCACGGCCTGCGAGGCCGCCGAGAACGAAC
>CAYHSN010000427.1:0-3591 GCA_964359235.1 uncultured Vicinamibacterales bacterium
TGTCGGGCAGCCCTCAAGGGCTGCGCTACGACTGGCGGTGTGTTCAACACCACGGGGAGTGGGCTGACGCTCGGTCGTGAAGCCGAGCGCCAGCCGCCGCCGGTGCGGCTCTTCCGCTCGCAAGCCCTCTCCGGTTTTGACGCATTGAGGTTAATCTCTCCGTGCGCTCCGTCGTCTTCGTGGTGAATGTCGGCGTGCTCGTTACAGGTACTTCAGCAGGTCCCGGAAGGTCTCGTAGAGCAGGCCCGCCAGCGCTCTGACGAGCGGCGAGACCTCGCCGTCGGCGACCGCGTCGGCTACGGTCACGGGATCGGTGAGGAGCAGCCAGATGGTGGCGCCCGCCAGGGTGGCCGCCAGCACGCCTACCACACCGAACAGGCTCAAACTGAGGCGGGCGAAGCTCATGATGATCGCGGTCAGTCTAGCACCAGCCGACCGCCGATGACCCGTATCTCGTTGCGTTTGACGCAAGAACTGCACCGGGGGTTCTGTCGCGGGACATCGGGCGGCACGTTGTTCCCGCGGATGGAGATGAGCGGCCCGGTTTCTTCGGAACCTCCGGCCGATCACCCGTGCGGAACTGGGACCGCTTGTTCGCAGGCGGACGGCCGCCTCACGGCAGCGAGATCTCGCCGATCGGGCCGAATCCAGCCTGTTCGAGGGTTGGTCTGATGCGCTCGCGGTCGCCGACGATGACCGTGACGAGGCGGTCGGGTTCGAGATACCCGGTGGCGGCGCGCCGCACCGCCTCGCTCTCCACCTCCCGGACGCGCGTGACGAACTCGCTGAAGTACTCCTCCGGGAGTTCGTAGAGCGCGAGTTGCGCCGCCGCGCGCGCGATCTGGGCCGCCGTCTCGAAGTTTCTCGGGTAGCCGCGCGTGAGCGCCGCGCGCGCCATCTCCAGCTCCCCGTCCTCCGGCGGCCGCTCGGCGCGAACCGCGCGCAGTTCCGCCAGCGATTCGCGGATGGCGTCCGCCGTGACATCGGTCTGGATGCTCATCTGCAGGACGAAGGGGCCCGGTCCGCGCCGGAAGTCGAACGACGTCCGCGCCCCGTACGTGTAGCCCTTCTCCTCGCGCAGCTTCAGGTTGAGGCGGCTGACGAACTGGCCGCCGAGCACCATGTTGAGGACCAGGAGCGCGTGATAGTCGGGCGAGTGGCGCGAGGTGGCCACCTGCCCGATGCGCAGCTCCGACTGCACCGCGGCCGGTCGGTGGATGAGGGCGAAGCGTTCGCGCGGCGCCGCCGGCAGTAGCAACGCCGCGGCGTCAACAGCGATTCCGTCGGGCGTCGCTGACGGGCAATCGAACACCCGGCGCGCCGCCTCCACGAACGCATCGTGACGTCCATCACCGACGATGATGAGCGTCGCGCGGGACAACGCGTACGCACGCCGGTGGAACGCCACCACTTCGTCCAGGGTCATGCCGCGCAGCGAGTCCTCCGTGCCGACCGCGAGGTGTCCGTACGGATGTCCGGGGTACAACAGATGGACGAAGGCGCGGTCGGCGATGGCCTGGGGCAGGTCGCGCAACTGCAGCAGACGGTGCAGCCGGCGCTCCCGCACGCGCTCGAACTCGGCAGCCTCGAAGCGCGGGCGCAGCACGAGGTCGGCCAGGAGTTCGAGCGCGGGCTCCGTGAACCGCGCGAGCGCGGTCAGGCTGATCGTCGTCGCGTCGGCGCCCACGTCGGTGTCGAGCCGGGCGCCGATGCGCGCGAGCGCCTCGTGCATCGCGATGGACGAGAGATCGCCGGCGCCCTCGTCCAGGAGGTCGCCCGTCAGCGCGGCCAGGCCCGGGCGTTCGGCCGGATCGGCGGCGGCGCCGGCGGGCACGAGCAGGAGCAGCGTGACGAGCGGCACGGCCGTGTGCTCGACCGTCCAGACTTGCAGGCCGTTCCCGAGCGTGTGCTTGCGAATGGCGGGAAACACAAAGGCCGGCTCGGGCCCGGGCGCCGGAAGCCGCGACCGATCGGCCGCCATCAGGCTCGCGTCTCCACCCGCGATCCCGGAAGCCCCAGTTCCAGATGACCGCTCGGGACCACGCTGACCGCGACGCGTGTGCCCGGTGAGAGGTGCCGGCGCATCGCGTTTCGCAGGGCAACCGCTGTCGCGCCCCGGTAGCGCGCCATATCGCGACCGAAGTAGCCGGGATCGCCCAAGAACATGTTGTAGGCGTTGAGCTGATCGGATTTGCCGCCGAATCCGCCGACCGTCTGCAGGCGCTGGACGAAGTGCGCCTCGGCCTGGACGAACGAGCGGGTCATCTCGCCCTCGTCCGGCCCGTCGGCCTGCACCCGCGCGATCTCCTCCGTGATGACCGTGTCGATCTCGGCGAGCGACCGGCCGGGGGCGGCCGTCACGACGATCTGAAAGAAGCTGGACAACTCGCGCGAGTTCTGTGATGCGGCCACCTCGGTCGCCAGGCGGCGCTCGTAGACCAGCGTCCGGTACAGCCGCGACGTCTTGCCGTTGGCCAGCAGATCGGCCACGAGGTCCAGCTCCGCGTCGCCGGCCTCGAAGAGCGCCGGCGTGTGCCACGCGAGGTACAGCCGCGGCAGCTCGACGCGATCCTCGACGAGCCGCCGCTCTTCGCGGGCGAGGGCCGGGAGCGGCACGCGGACGGGCGGCACGTCGGGGCCCGGCTCGATTTCCTCGAAGTACTCGCGCGCCAGCGCGAACGCGCGGTCGGCGTCGGCGGCGCCGGCGATCGTGAGCGACGCGTTGCGCGGATGGTAGTACGCGCGCAGGAACGCGTGGACTTCGTCGAGCGTCGAAGCGCGCAGGTCGTCCGGCTCGCCGATGGTCAGCCAGTGATACGGATGGTCGGGCGGATAGAGCGCGCCGACGAGCACCATGGTCGCCAGGCCGTACGGCCGGTTCTCGTAGTTCTGGCGGCGCTCGTTCAGCACGACATCGCGCTGGTTCGCGAACTTTCCGGGCGTCAGGGCCGGCAGGAGGTAGCCCATCCGATCCGATTCCATCCACAGCGCCAGCTCGAGCGCGTTGACCGGCACGACCTCCCAGTAATTCGTGCGATCGGCGTTGGTCGAGCCGTTGAGCGCGGCGCCGGCTTCCTGCAGGGGATGAAAGTAGCCTCGGGCGTAATGGGCCGAGCCCTCGAACATCAAGTGCTCGAACAGATGCGCGAACCCGGTGCGGCCGGGCCGCTCGTCCTTGGATCCGACGTGATACCAGACGTTGACCGCCACGATCGGACAGCGCCAGTCCTCGTGGACGATGACGTCCAGTCCATTCGCGAGCCTCCGGCTCGCGTACTCGATGTTCACGACTGCATCCTACCGGCAAAGCCGCCGCCGGGCAAACCAGGCGAAGAACTGGCGCGGGAGCGGTGTGGGGCGTTAGGGGAATTGTCGATTGACGATTGCCGATTGACGATTGACGATTGCTGGAAACGAACTGACGCGGCTCGCTTGTGTTCGAGAATGAGGGTGACGAGCATCAGGTTCCAGCAATCGACAATCGACAATCACCAATCGTCAATGAGAGAGGCGGGGTGCAGGCGCCTTCGCAAGGCTCCGGCGACCCTGGACGAAGCTCGAAGAGCGGAGTCCGGGGGCCCCCGCCATTTG
>CAYHSN010000428.1:0-3584 GCA_964359235.1 uncultured Vicinamibacterales bacterium
CTCGGTAGCGGAGCGACACGCTTACCATGCGGCGGCGGCGCCGGGCAACTGGTGGAGGCGCGGCGGCTGCGCGATCCAGGCCGCAGGTCGGGCGCGGGCGAAGGGTGATTCCTCGCGCTCTCGAGCGGCCGGGCGACGGCCGCGCTACGCCGCGCTCTCGCGCATCCCGGCCCTGAGCTGCGGGTGCGCGCCCAGCAGGTAGGCGCCCATCGCGCCGCCCGCGCCGATGCCCGCCACCATCACCAGCCACGCCGAGATCGCGTGGCGCATCCCCTCGGTGAGGAGCAGGAAGGCGCCGTACATGTGGAACATGACGAAGATGAAGAGCACCGTCGCCACGTACCACAGCTCCGGCCCCTTCTCGGCGAGGCAGGCGAGCCACGACGCCAGCAACCCGAGCGCGAGGAAGACGACGAGATGCAGGCCGTTGTACGCGAGGATCGGCCCAGGCCAGATGGTCACCGCCGCGGGATCGCGGAGACCGTAGAAGGTGGCCTCGCCGAGCAGCGCGGCCGTGTAGAAGGGCGAGCGGCCCAGCATGACATTCGCGATCGCGAACAGGACCGCGACCATGGCATAGCCGATCAGCCCGGCCACCAGCCCTTGTGCGAAGACCTGCGTGCGCTCGGGTCTCATGGTTCCTCTCCGCGTCGGCAGGCACGCGTCAAGCGGACGCCGGCCCGGCTGCCACGGCGTCCCGACCGCGGGCCCGATGGCTGAACGCTAGCACGCGCCCGCGGGCAGTCGAGAGGTATCTGATGAGGTCAGACGACGAGTCCGGAGGGAGCGGCGGCGTGGAGTACGTGTCCGGCATCGCTCCGCGCGGTGCCGCCCCGGGGTGCCGGATGGCGCGCACGGGGTGCCGGAACGGCCGCCCGAGAGGCTGGCGGAGAGGGAGGGATTCGAACCCTCGGTACCCTTACGGGTACAACGGTTTTCGAGACCGTCCGATTCAACCGCTCTCGCACCTCTCCGGGAGCGTGTTTACACGACGTTGCGGGGTTCGTGCAAGCCGGCGCGGAGGGCGGTGGCTACGGAACTGCCAACCGATTGGCGTCCCCGAGGCCGGGCCACCGGCTCACGCCCCGTCGAGACCAACGGCTCTCGCCAGCGCACGCCGAACACGGCCGTTCGAGCCCCGCTTTCGCCAAGCACGAATCTCGCTGAACCGGATGCGACGGTCGTTGCCCGTCCGCTCTGACCGGACCCGGACTGCGTCGCGCTCCACTCTCAGGATCGTGTTCACGACATTGAGCGCAATCGTCTTGACGTGGTCGAGCTTTGACAACCGGGCAGCAATCTGACCATCGGACAGCATCAGCGTTATCCCGCGTGAACTGCTGCCTCCAACCCTCTCACCTCGCGGCCCACCATGTCATCGTCGAGCCTCACGACCGCGCCGGGTGCGAGCGATCACGTCGGCGGACCACGCAGCGAAGTACCGGTCGTGTCTTCCCGATTGCAGGTGGCGCTCCATCGCTTCTCGTTGGCTGCTCACCGGCCGCTCACGGTCGCGCCTCCTCGGGCAGTCGCGCGAGGATCGCTTCAAACGCTTCCCGGGCAATCACCAGAGCGCGTTCCGCTTCATCGCGGGTTGCGTCTTCATGCTCCCCCGGATAGCGGAACTTCCATGCGTACTCGGTCAGCGGTACAGCCCGATCCACGAGAGATCGCAGCGTGGAATCCAACCGCAGACAGGCCTCGCCCAGCTCCTCCAGATTGTGTGTCTTCCGAAACGGCTCGTCGTGCCACGACAGCAAGCCCTTCATCGCTTTTTCCACGGCCTGCTGGCAGTGGAACACGAGGTCGTTCAGGATCGGCGGCTCGGCAGTGAGATCGAGCGCCGCCGCGCGCAGATCGGTGGCCGACCTGTCCAACCACGCCTTCGTGTCGGCGATCCGGGCGGGGTCATGCGGCATGGAGCAGCCTTCCCTCGCGGAGCACGGTTCCTGGCAGCGAGGCTCGGAGGTGGACTCTCGCGAAGAACCAGCCGTGCGTACAAACGAGGGCGTCCACTGCCGTCCCTGTGCCCCGCAGCACCTGGTAGGCGAGGCGGCTCTGCCGACGTTCCGGCGGAGCATCATCCGGGACGACGATCAGGAGATCGTAGTCGCTGTTTGCGTCCGCGTCGCCACGTGCGACCGAGCCGAAGAGGTAGATGCTCTCGGGCTGGTAGGCCTGGACCAGCCGCTGGACGACGAGGCCAAGCCTGGCGTCGCGTTCGAGGATCGGGTCCGTCATCAATCGACCTCCGGACAGAGGGTGACGAACGGGTGACACATCAGTGCCCGCTTCCGGACGCTCGTGGCCCCTTCTGGCCGGAACGCGGGAAGCTCAGATCCAGAGGCAACCTGCCATGGCACGTTGCCTGCCACCGTCTTCCCGGCCGTGGTGGCGGTTGAGGTTCAGGGACTCTCGAGACCGTCCGATTCAACCACTCTCGCACCTCTCCGGGGCCGAGTTTCTAGCAACTTGAGCGGACTTCCGCAAGCCTCGGACCCCGGCTGGCGTGCTGGCGTGCTCCGCGCCGCCAGCGCCACGCCAGGCGCGCCGATTCCAAGGCTGCCCGCACCGCCTACGCCCCGCCGGCCTCAGGTTCTTCCTCCGCGCGCTTCCGTTTCCTCTGGAAGAACTCGCGCAGCAGGTCGCCGCACTCATCGGCCAGCACGCCGGGCGTCACCTGGACGCGGTGGTTCAGGCGCGGCTCGTGGATGACGTCCAGCACCGAGCCGCAGGCGCCGGCCTTGGGATCGAAGGCGCCGTAGACCAGCCGGGGCACGCGAGCGAGGACGATGGCCCCGGCGCACATGGCGCACGGCTCGAGCGTCACGTACAGCGTGCAGTCGCCGAGCCGCCACGAGCCGAGCGCGTTCGAGGCGGCGCCGATGGCGATGATCTCGGCGTGGGCGGTCGCGTCCTGCAGGGACTCGGTCTGGTTGTGGCCGCGGCCGATGACGATCCCGTCGTGGACGATGACGCAGCCGACCGGCACCTCGTCGGCCCCGGCCGAGGCGCGTGCGTCGCGCAGCGCCGCGCGCATGCCGGCTTCGTCGTCGAGGATGAACAAGGAGGGTCTCGCCCTGCCGCTACTTCGCCGGAGCGGCGGCCGCGGCCTTCGGGAACTGCCCGACCCAGCGCGTGAGGATGCGGGTGAGCACGTCCACGTACGCGGGCGGACCGCCCTGCCCGGTGATCGGCTGGGTGCCGAGCCCGCCGCTCGTGACGCCGATGGGGTTGGTGCTGGGGTCGTGGAACGGACCCTCGGCGGTCTCGCTGCCGGCGGCGCTCCACAGCGTCCGGCCGGCCGAGTCCACCAGCGCGGCGGTGAGCTGCACGGTGGTCGAGGGCCTGCCGGACTGGTTCCACTCGATCTGGTTCTGGTCCCAGCGGTCCACGCGCACGGCGAGCACGGCGTTGGTGCGGAACCTCGCGCACAGGGGCCCGGCCTGCGCCGAGTCCACGCGCGGATCCTTGAGCAGCGCGTCGCGCACCGCCTTCAGGAGCGAGTCGCTCCCGCCGGCCATCAGCATGTCGCGCGCGGTCTGCGCCGAGACCCAGCGGTAGCCGGACTCGCGGAAGCTCTG
>CAYHSN010000429.1:0-3578 GCA_964359235.1 uncultured Vicinamibacterales bacterium
AGGCGTGCCGCGAGTAGGTCGCAGCGGCGCCGGCCTTCGTCACCGAGGCGCCACTGACTCGCCGGCGTGTGCGGGTCAAGCTCGGGCAGCGAATGGCGGACAAGGATGAGGGCGGAGGACACGTTGGAATGTCGCCCAGGGTGGCCAGCCTTATCGGCGGGGCGTTTCGTCTGCTATCTCCTATCTCCTGTCTCCTATCTCCTGAACTTGGTGCCGGAGGAGGGGGTCGAACCCTCACGAGGGGTGAACCTCACGGGATTTTGAGTCCCGCGCGTCTGCCAGTTCCGCCACTCCGGCACGATCGGCGGCGTGAGCGAACCTTGAGTATACCGCCACGCGTTCGCGATCCTCGGGGTCGCCGGCTTCGACCGGCGGTACGGGTGGTCCGCGCCGATGCCGATCGCGCTGCACCTTGCCGTCCACCGGGGCCGGAAATCCCTCGGGGCACCGCGGCATTCTTCCCGCCCGGCCGTCGGAAGCTCGGCCGTCGAGAATCCGGCAGGGGTCCGCGTTCGTGGGGGTTCGCGCCAAAAATCGCGGGGATTCCGGCCGTTGGATGGCTGGCACCCGGCTTGCTCCCGCTCGGACCAACCGGGTTCGTTATTCCTCTATCCTCACGACCCTCACGACGCCATCATGAGCAGCCAACTGAGTGACATCACGATCGGGATGGCCGGGTCCGGCGGCGACGGCGTCATCTCCGCCGGTGAGTCGCTGATGACCGCGTTCGCCCTCGAGGGCTATCACGCCATCATGACCAAGAGCTTCGGCTCGCAGATCCGCGGCGGCGAGTCGTCCTTCCGCGTGCGCGTGGCGACCGGGGAAGTGCTCAACATCGGCGGCACGCTCGATATCGCGGTCGCGCTCAACTGGGAGGACTTCCTCCGGTTCGGCGGCGAGCTGCCTGTCGACGGCAAGACGACGGTCATCTACGAGAGCCACACGGGCGTCACGGCCGACAAGGTGCCGCTGGCGGTGCAGCCGGCCGAGGCGATCCCGGTGCCCATCGAGGCGATGGCGAAGGAGCACGCCGGCACGGACCGCGCGAAGAACACGGTGGTGCTCGGGATCGTGTGCGGCTGGACGGGCGTTGCGCGCGAGAGCATCCTTGCCGGTCTCAAGAAGAAGTTCGGGAAGAAGGGCGACGAGCTCGTCGCGGCCAACGCGCGCGCCTTCCACGCGGGCATCGCCTTCGCCGACGCGCACCCGCTGCGTCTTTCGCGCGTGATGCAGGCCCCGCCGGAGCCGACGCCCAAGCTGCTCGCCGACGGCAACGATTTGTGCGGCGCGGCGGCGATTTTCGCCGGCTGCCGATTCTTCGCCGGCTATCCGATCACGCCCTCCACCGAGATCATGCAGTTCATGAACCGCGAGATCTGGAAGTACGGCGGGACCGTGGTGCAGTTCGAGGACGAGATCGCCAGCGTCGGGGCGTGCGTCGGCGCCTCGTTCGCCGGCAAGAAAGCGATGACGGCGACCTCGGGGCCGGGCATGTCGCTCAAGTCCGAGATCCTCGGGCTCGCCACGATCGCGGAGCTGCCGCTTGTGTGCGTCGATGTCCAGCGGGGCGGCCCGTCGACGGGCATCCCGACCAAAGGCGAGCAGGCCGACGTCTTTCAGGCGATCTTCTCCGCGCACGGCGACGTCGTGCGTCCGGTGCTGGCGGCCGTCTCGGTGCGCGACATCTTCGGCGTCATGGTCGAGGCGTTCAACATCGCGGAGCAGTATCAAACGCCGGTGATCGTCCTTTCCGACGGGGAAATCGGCCAGCGGAAGGAGACCATCGAGCCGATTGACACGTCGAGATTCCATCTGATCGAGCGGAGGAAGCCGACCCAGAAGGAGCTCGACGACTACGTGCGCTTCCGGCAGACCGAGTCGGGCGTGAGCCCGCTCAGCCATCCGGGCATGAAGGGCGGCAACTACCTGGCGTCGGGCATCGAGCACAACGAGCAGGGCGCGCCGACGGCGAAGGGCGAGGTGCACGCCCGGATGAACGAGAAGCGCATCAAGAAGCTGCTGCCGCTGAAGACGCGGCGCGATTTGTTCTACGTCGAGGGCGATCCCGGCGCCGACATCGGCCTGGTGAGCTGGGGCAGCGTGGCGGGCGTCGCGCTCGAGGCGTTCAGAATCGCGCGGCGCGACGGCGTCAACGTGAAGCTGCTCGTGCCGAAGCTGCTCTATCCCATTCCCGAGGACATCTATCAGGACTTCTTCGCCTCGGTGAAGCGCGGCATCGTCCTCGAGCAGTCGCACCAGGGACAGTTCTACCGCGTGCTGCGGATGTTCGTGGACGTGCCGCACGGCGTGGCGTCGATGGCGCGCAGCGGGTCGAACCCGTTTGCGCCCAAGGAAGTCGCCGCGCGGCTGCGCGAAATGGCGCGCGCGCTGCACCACGCGCGCGTGCCCGAGCTGGAGCCGCAGGAATGAGAAGAAGAAGTAACGGGTAGCGAGTAACGGGTAACGGGTACCGAGGAACGAGGGACGGGTTGGCGCGGTAGAGGTGGACCTTTGGGTCCGCCGTGCTGGCCCGAAGCCGACGGAGCCGACGATGGCAACTGCTGGCGGAGTGGCGGACAACATCTACCAGGCGAAGGATTACAAGAGCGAGCTGAAGCCCATCTGGTGTCCGGGCTGCGGCGACTTCGGCGTGGTCCAGGCGATCTACCGGGCGCTTGCGGCGATCGGCCGGCCGCCGCATGAGATCGCGTTCGTGTCGGGCATCGGCTGCTCGAGCCGGATCCCGGGCTACACGACCGCGTATGGCTTCAACAGCGTGCACGGGCGTGCGCTTCCGATCGCGCAGGGCATCAAGATCGCCAACCCGGACATCCTGGTGCTCGCCGCGGGCGGCGATGGCGACGGCTTCGCGATCGGCGGAGGCCACGTGGCCCACGCCATCCGCCGCAACATCGACCTCACCTACATCATCATGGATAATCAGATCTACGGGCTCACGAAGGGGCAGCTCTCGCCCACGTCCCCGCGTGGTCTCAAGACCGTGACCTCGTCCTACGGCAGCCTCGAGGATCCGATCAACCCGCTGATGTACGTGCTCGCCTACGGCGCCGGCTTCGTCGCGCAGGGCACGCCGGCCGACATGAACGGCCTGGCCCTCGTCATCGAGGAAGCGATCAGGTTCCCGGGGTTCGCCTTTGTGAACGTGCACTCTCCGTGCGTCACGTATGGGGAGCCAGACCAGCAACTCAAGGCGCAGAAGGGGAAGATCCAGAGCCTACGCGAGCTCGGCCACGATCCGGGCAACTGGCTCAAAGCCGTCGAGCTGGCCCGGGACTACGGCACGAAGCTCTACACCGGCGTGCTCTACAGGAATCCCAGCCCCAACCCCACCTTCGGGCAGACCGCGCACGAGCTTCAGGAAGCGGTGAGGTCGAAGGCGCTGCCGATGAACGACATCCTGCAGGTCTTCCTTCCGAGTTAGCCGCGGGCGCACGAAGACACGGCCACGAAGCTACACGAAGACCCGAAAGAGCGGCCCCGAAGGCACGACGACGCGGAAGACCAGCCACGAAGGCACGAAGACACGAAGAAGGCGCGTCGATCTCATTTCGCGATCA
>CAYHSN010000430.1:0-3572 GCA_964359235.1 uncultured Vicinamibacterales bacterium
GTGAAGCGGTTGACGTCGTAGATGTGCCCGGCCGCGAGCGGCGCGCCGGGCGCGGCGATCTCGTTGCCGGTCGAGAGGATGGCGATGCGCGGACGGGCGAAGACTTCGACCTCCGCCACGCCTGTCGCCGCGACCGCCCCGATCCGGCTCGGGTTGAGCACGTCGCCGCGCCGCGCGAGCGCCTGGCCGGCCGTGATGTCGGCGCCGCGTCGCCCGACGTTCTGGCGCGGGTAGACCGGCGTGAACACCCGCACGTCGCTCGTGCCGTCCACGCGCTCGGTCTCCTCGACCATCACGACGGCATCCGCGCCCTGCGGGATCGGCGCGCCGGTCGCGATCTCGGTGCACTCGCCCGGGCCGATGGCGCGCGTGGGCACCTGGCCGGTGAACACCTTCTCGACCGACCGCAGCACGCGCGGCTCGTGGCGGCCCGCGCCGAAGGTGTCCTCGGCGCGCATCGCGTAGCCGTCCATCGCCGCGCGGTCGAACGGCGGCACGTCGTGCGCCGACGCGAGATCGGCGGCGACGACGCGGCCGTCGGCTTCATCGAGCGGCACACGCTCGACGCGCGCCACCGGCTCGACCGCCTGCTCCATGAGCCGCAGCGCTTCGTCGAGCGGGATCGTGTCACGGATCGGACGCATGGAAGATGGGGACATAGACGGTCTCAGTAGGAACGAGTGACGAGGAACGGGGAACGAGGAACGAGTTACGAGGAATGAGGAACGAGTAAGACCCGAAGGGGCGCGCGGCCCACGACTCGTTCCTCGTTGCTCGTCCCTCGTTCCTTCACCGGTTCACTTCTCTCACCAAATGCCCCAACTCCGGCAGAATCAGCTTCGTCATCGCGAGCCGCACGGCGTGCTCGGAGCCGGGGAGCGCCAGGAGCACCTTGCCGCGCGCCGTGCCCGCCAGCGCGCGGCTCAGCATGGCGACCGAGCCGATCTCCTCATAGCTGAGCATCCGGAACAGCTCGCCGAAGCCGTCGAGCCGCTTCTCGAGAACCTCGCCGATCGCCTCGAACGTGTTGTCGCGCGATGCGATGCCGGTGCCACCGGTCGAGATCACGACCTGCGCGTCGCTCCGATCCAGCCCGGCGGCGAGCGCGGCCCGGACCGCTTCTCGATCGTCCTTCACGATCGCGCGGTCCACGACGCTGTGACCCGCCTCGACGAGCAAGCCGGCGATGGCGCCGCCGCTTCTGTCGGTCTCCAGCGTCCGCGTGTCGCTGATCGTGAGCACGAGGCAGCGCACCGAGGACGGCGCGCGCGCGCGGTGATCGGCATGGCTCATTGGCTGATTATAACGATCACGGAACGAACACAGAACGATCACGGAACGGACACGGAAAGCACGCCGCACGGACGCAGAAGGAACACGATGCGCTGAACCTGCTAAGATCGCGGCCATGGACAGGGGACGAGGCAAAACCCTGCGGTCGGCTGTGCTGGCAGCGACCTCGGCAATAACGGTCGGCGCGTGGCTGCTCGCCGCGAGTCCGCGCAACGATGACCCCCGCGCCGGAGCGGAGCGGGACAGAGGGGTCCCTGCCACAGAGGAAAGCACGCGCGCGCGAGCGGCGTGGGGCGCAGGGGTCCCCACGAGCGAGCGCGCTTGGCGGGGTGTAGGCGCCTTCGCAATGCTTCGGCGACCCTGGCCGAAGCTCACCGAGCGGAGGCTGGGGGCCCCCGCCACTGCGAGTTTAGACGCCCAGGCCGAGAAGTGGGTCAGGGCGACGCTGGCGCGGATGAGCCTGGACGAACAGGTCGGCCAGCTCATCGTGTCGTCGTTCCAGTCCAACTTCACGAGCTCCGATTCGGAGACCTTCGACAAGCTGGTCGCGCTGGTGCACGACCACAAGGTCGGCGGCTTCCACGTCTTCGGCGGCGCGCAGCCGACGCCCGGCGTGCTCCTGAACCCGGCCTACAGCTCGGTCACGCTCGGCGATGCGTTCGCGGCCGCGTCGATCCTCAACCGGCTCCAGGCCATCTCGACCGTCCCGCTCCTCAACACCGCCGACTTCGAGGCCGGCGTCGGCTTCCGCATCGCGGGCGCCACGGCCTTCCCGCGCGCGATGGCGTTCGGCGCGGCCGGCGACGAGCGTCTGGCGCAGGAAGCCGGGCGCATCACCGCGGTCGAGGCGCGCGCGCTCGGCGTGCACGTCAACTTCGCGCCGGTCGTCGACGTCAACAACAACGCGCGCAACCCGGTCATCAACACGCGATCGTTCGGCGAGGATCCCGCGGCCGTGACGCGACTGGCGTCCGCGTACGTGCGCGGCCTGCAGGCCGGCGGCGTGCTCGCGACCGTCAAGCATTTCCCCGGGCACGGCGATACCGACGTCGACTCGCACCTCGGTCTGCCGATCATCAAGCAGCCGCGCGAGCGACTCGACGCGGTCGAGCTGGCGCCCTTCCGCGACGGGATCGCGGCCGGCGCCGACGCCGTGATGGTCGCGCACATCGAGATGCCGGCGCTCGACCCGACGCCCGGCACGCCGTCCACGCTCAGCCGCCCCATCGTCACCGGCCTGCTGCGCGGCGAGATGGGGTTCAAGGGCCTCATCTACACCGACTCGATGGGCATGCAGGGCGTGGCCGCGATGTTCTCGCCGGGTGAGGCCGCCGTCCGCGCCGTCAAGGCGGGCAACGACGTCGTGCTCCATTCGCCCGATGACGCCGAAGCGTTCAAGGCGATCAAGGCGGCGGTCGAGAAGGGCGAGATCGATCGCGCGCAGCTCGTCGCGTCGGTCGAGCGCGTGCTCGGCGCGAAGACGCGCGTGATGCTCCACCGATCGCGGACCGTGAACCTCGACGCGATCGCGACCATCATCGGCGGGCGGGCGCATCGCGCGGTGGCTGAGGAGGTGAGCCGCCGATCGGTGACGCTCATCAAGGACGAGCGCAACCAGGTGCCGCTGCGCCTCCCGCGCGACGCGCGGATTCTGTATTTGTCGGTGCTCGACTATCCCTCCGGTTGGGGCATCGCGGCGCCGAGCCGCACGTTCATCCCGGAGCTGAGGGAGCGGTGGCCGAACGTGACGGCGATCGAGCTGTCGGATCGCAGCACGCGGAACGAGCTGGATCTCGTGCGCGCCTCGGCCTCGCGCTACGACGCCATCGTCGCAGGCGTGTTCGTGCGGACGGCGTCGTACAGCGGGCGGATGGATCTCGCGCCGCCGGTCGCGGACCTGCTGCGCGATCTCGCGGGCGCGACCGACAAGGCGGGCATTCCGTACGTGGCGGTGCTCTTCGGCAACCCGTACGTCGCGACGTTCATGCCGGAGCTGCCCGCGGTCGTCCTGACCTTCGACTTCTACGATCTGCCTGAACGCTCGGCGGTGCGCGCGCTGGCGGGCGAGGCGGCCATCAGCGGGCGGCTGCCGATCACGCTGCCCGGGATGTTCGAAGCCGGGCACGGACTCGCGCGCGCGGCGGCGACGGCTGGCGCGTGGCGCTGAGCGTGAGGTATACTTTGGGGTTCGCGCGCCCTTAGCTCAGTTGGATAGAGCGTCTGGCTACGAACCAGGAGGTCGCAGGTTCGAGTCCTGCAAGGCGCACCATCCGCCTCCG
>CAYHSN010000431.1:0-1789 GCA_964359235.1 uncultured Vicinamibacterales bacterium
ATTCACAACATCATTTCGTCAAGGGTGATGACAGGCGAGGTGCTGATACGGTGGATAGGTCTCCAAACGGGGATCGTCGACCGGCCCGCCCATGGTGAAGTGGTAGAGCGCCTGGTACGCGAGCGTGGTGTCCAGCGCCGACCGCTTCCCTCGTGTTGGTTCGACCTCCATCTCCTCACACGGCCGCGGGTCAGTACATCCCGCCCATTCCGCCCCCACCGGGCGCCGGCGCATCCTTCTTCTCCTCCGGAATCTCCGACACGAGCGCCTCGGTCGTCAGCAGGAGCGACGCGATCGACGCCGAGTTCTGAAGCGCCGACCGCACCACCTTGGTCGGGTCGATGACGCCTGCGTGCACCAGGTTCTCGTACTGCTCGTTCAGGGCGTTGAAGCCTTCCTCGGGCCCCATGTCCTTGACCTTCGAGACGACGATGGAGCCTTCCTGGCCCGCGTTGTTGGCGATCCAGCGCAGCGGCTCCTCGATGGCGCGCAGGACAATGCTGACCCCGATCTGTTGATCGCCGCCGAGCCTGAGCCCGACGAGCGCCTTCGACGCGCGGAGCAGCGCGACGCCTCCGCCCGGGACGATGCCCTCTTCGACGGCCGCCTTCGTGGCGTGCATGGCGTCCTCGATGCGCGCCTTCTTCTCCTTCATCTCGGTCTCGGTGGCCGCGCCCACCTTGATCACCGCCACGCCACCAACGAGTTTCGCGAGCCGCTCCTGCAATTTCTCGCGATCGTAATCGGACGTGGTGTCCTCGATCTGCGTCCGGATCTGCTTGATGCGACCCTCGATCGCGTTCTTCGTGCCGGCGCCCTCGATGATCGTCGTGTTGTCCTTGTCGATCGTGACCTTCTTCGCCCTGCCGAGATCGTCGAGCGCCAGGTTCTCGAGCTTGATGCCGAGGTCCTCGGTGATCGCCCGGCCGCTCGTGAGGATGGCGACGTCCTCCAGCATGGCCTTTCGGCGGTCGCCGTAGCCTGGCGCTTTGACGGCCGCGGCCTTCAGGGTCCCGCGCAGCTTGTTCACGACGAGCGTCGCCAGCGCCTCGCCGTCCACGTCCTCGGCGATGACCAGGAGCGGCTTGCCGCTCTGTGCGACGCGCTCGAGCACCGGAAGCAGATCCTTCAGGCTCGAGATCTTCTTTTCGTGGATGAGAATGTGCGGATCCTCGAGAATGACTTCCATCCGCTCGGGATCGGTCACGAAGTACGGCGACAGATACCCGCGATCGAACTGCATCCCTTCGACGATCTCGAGCGACGTGTCAATCGTCTTGGCCTCTTCGACCGTGATCACGCCGTCCTTGCCGACCTTGTCCATGGCCTCGGCGATGATCGTGCCGATGGGCGCGTCGTTATTGGCCGCGATGGTGCCAACCTGGGCCACCATCTTGCCGCTGACCGGCTTCGACATCTTCTTGAGTTCGGCAGTGACCACCTCGACCGCCCGCTCGATGCCGCGCTTGATGTCCATCGGGTTCGCGCCGGCGGCCACGTTTTTCACGCCCTCGCGATAGATGGCCTGCGCGAGCACGGTGGCGGTCGTGGTGCCATCCCCTGCGAGATCGGACGTCTTGCTCGCGACTTCACGCGCCATCTGTGCACCCATGTTTTCGAGTGGGTCTTTCAGCTCGATCTCCTTGGCGACGGTCACGCCGTCCTTGGTCATGGTCGGCGATCCGAACTTCTTGTCGAGGACGACATTGCGCCCCCTGGGACCAAGTGTGATCTTGACCGCGTCGGCCAACTGATTGATGCCGCGCAGGACGGCCTGGCGCGCCCGCTC
>CAYHSN010000431.1:1889-3569 GCA_964359235.1 uncultured Vicinamibacterales bacterium
CTTGGTCTTGCCTTCGATGACGGCCAGCACTTCATCCTCTTTCACGATGAGGTACTCCTCGCCTTCGAGCTTGATCTCCTGGCCAGCGTACTTGCCGAACAGGATCAAATCGCCCGCTCGGACGTCGAGGGGAACCCGCTTGCCGTCGTCTTTCACCTTCCCATTGCCGGCGGCGACGACCTTGCCCTGCTGCGGCTTCTCCTTGGCCGTGTCCGGGATGATGATTCCGCCGATCTGCTGTTCGGCTTCCTCGAGGCGTTGGACAATGATGCGGTCGTGCAGCGGTCTGACATTCATGTGCTGTTCTCCGTCCTGGCGTAGCAGTTGGAGCGCTTCCGAGACCTCTCGCCATCTGACACGATACCCTCTCGCGAAAGAGGGCTCGCCTCGATACATGGACGAACCGCTTTAGTGAGGGCTGGAGCGAGATCCTCGATAGAGCGTCGGGTCTTGGCGGCAGTGCTCAGGAAAGCTGAACACGTGCAGTATACATCGAATCATGGACGCCCCGAAGAAGCGCACGCGGCCGCACCACGCAGGCAGCCGCGGGATCACGCAGGTGAAGGACGCCAACGAGGAGCTGGGGCGCATGAACGTGCGCCTGCAGGAGCAGAGCGACGATCCGCTCACCCGGCTCTGGCTATGAAACGGCCGGGCCGACCAGCCTCATGACAAGGCGCGCGCCGTCGAGCGCGCGGGTCGCATCCGGGCGCGAATAGAAGTTCGACGGCGTGAGGTCTTCCGCGCCATAGAACGCCAGCTCGCGATCGCGGCGCAGGCTTCGGGACACGTCGGCGAGGCGCTCGGCCTCGCCGCGCAGGGCGGGCGGCAGACGATCGCGTTCCGCCAGCAGGATATCGGAGACATCATGGATGCGCGGCGCCTCGATGCCGCACGCGCGGAGCAAGCCCTTGAGCGCCAGCTCCACCGCCTCCTGCGATTCCCGGACGACGTCGGCCCAGCTTCCGGCGTCGTACAGCACCTGGATGGCCTTGAGGCGGACCTCCGCGCGCCGGACGTAGTCGGCGGCCAGCTCGCGATTCCTCATCTCACACAACCTCCGCCCAGTAGGGCTGCCCGTGCGCCATGCGCCGCACGAGCCGGCCTGCCACCACGTCGTGCCGAACCTGCACGAGCCGCGCCGACAAGCGGACCCCGCGCTCGAACAGGACGAGCCCGTCGATCGCCGCCTCGGCCCACAGCCCCCCGACGGTGCGGTCCGGCGGGGGCAGGTGCACGACGTGCGGCTCGACGGGCCGACTGCCCCACCGGATCGGCGCGTCATCCCACCGGCGATACAACTCCCGCGTGAGCGGCACGGTCGGCTCGACGACGATCAGGAGATCGACGTCCGATCGGTCGCTCAGCTCGCCTCGGGCCCACGAGCCGAACACGAGCACGCCTACCAGTTCGGATCCAAAGAGCTGCGCCGCGCGCCCGACCGCCGCGGCGGCGTCTCGCAGACCGCTGAAGGCGCCCGCCGGCGAGGCGAGCGTCCGCGCGCAGTGGTCGTTGAGCGACAGCCCCTGCTCGCGAGCCGCGGTCCGCAGCGCCGCATGGAGACCCGGCTCGAGCCGGAGCACGAACCGGCCCGACGCGGATCCACGCGCCGTCCTGCGCGGTATGGTCTGGCGCTTGCTCATAGTATCACCGGATCATCAGCATGATACCAGGCGAGGG
>CAYHSN010000432.1:0-2250 GCA_964359235.1 uncultured Vicinamibacterales bacterium
TGCGATGGCCGTCTTCGGTGACGAAGCCCTCGCGATTGGGAGTGAGGTCGGACATAGACTCAGAACTGCGATTTCAGGATTTCATGCCGGAGTCAGTACGGTACAGACGGAGGCACAGATGGGTCCGCCGATGTTGAACGTGGCCGCCGCGCGCGCGTTGCGCACCTGGAGCGGCCCGGGCGCCTTGCCCAGCAGTTGCCATGCGCACCAGCCGATCATGGCGACACCGGTCGCGCCCACGGGGTGCCCTTTCGCGATGAGGCCGCCCGACGTGTTGATGCCGCACTCGCCGCCGGGCGCCGCCCGACCGTCGAGCCAGTACTGGGCGCCGCGTCCGTACTCGGCCTTCCCGATCACCTCGGTGCCGATGGCGGCCATGACGGTGAAGCAGTCGTGGATCTCGGCGACGTTCACATCGGCGGCCTTCACGCCAGCCCGTTCGTACGCCTTGCGCATGGCGCAGTACGCGCCCGCCGGCCGCAGCACGTCGCGCCCTTCCTTCTTCAACGGATCGGTCGCCTGCGCGAAGCCGGCCAGGCGCACGCAGTCCTGCTTGTTCAGGCCGAGCTTGCGCAGGCCATCCTCGGTCGCGAGGATCATCGCCGCGTAGCCGTCGGTGATCTGCGAGCAGTCGTAGGTCTTGAGCGGCAGGCCGTCGGCGATGTACCGGTTGATGCCCTCGATCGTGACCGCCTGGTCCACCGTGATCTGGACGTTCTTCATCTGCGCGTACGGGTTGTGCTTCGCGTTGGCGTACTCGGCGACCGCGATCGCCGCCAGGTCGCGCTCGGTCGCGCCGTGCGCCTGCATGTAGTCGCGCATGACCTCGGCGAAGAGATGCGGGAACACGAACATCTTGCCCTCGCGCTCGTCGGGATGCGAGAAGTAGCCCAGCACCTTCCCGATGAGCTTCCCGTCCATCTTGCCCTCGTGATCGCGCATCTTCTCGTAGCCGACGGCGATGCCGACCTCGCCCAGCCCGAGCTGCAGCTTCTGCGCCACCGACACGACCGCCTGCCCGCCCGACGCGCAGGCGTTCTCGACCGCCTCGATGGGCTTGCTCCCGAGCCCGGGCACCATGGCCATGAGCCCGGCCAGGAGTCCCTGCTCGTTCAGCGAGAAGTTGCAGGTCGCACCGATCGACCCGACGTCGGCGACGCCCGGTTCGACGTGGATCTCGTCGCACACGCCCCGGACGGCGCGCTCGACGATCTCGGGCACCGTCAGGGCCATGAGCTTGCCGAACGGCGACTGATGATACGCGGCGATGTAGATGGGTTTCATATGGACCTCCGCCTCCAATCAGGATGAGGCAGTCAAGAAGGATAGCAGGATCTCGAGCAGCCGATCCGGCGCTTCCGCGACGAGCGCGTGGCCGCTTCCCGGCACGATCTCGAGCTGCGCGCCCGGAATGCCCGCGGCGAGCGCGCGCGAGTGCTCGATGGGAAACGTCCGATCCAGCTCGGCTCCGACGATGAGCGTCGGGCAGGTGATGCGCCCGAGCAGAGGCCTCAGGTCGAGCTGCTCGAGCGACCCGAGCAGCCCGTCGAGCCCCTGGAACCACGCGCGCGGCAGCGCCGCAAACTGCTGGCGGCGCAGCGCGAGCGCCCCGGCCTGCGCCGTGAGATACGCCGGCGAGAACGCCGACGGCATCATCAGATCCAGCAGCACGCCGCCGTCGCCGCCCGCCGCGGCGGCGCGCGCGGCCTCGCGCAGCGGCTGCGCCGCCGCCCACATCTCCGGCGTCACGCGATCGCCCGCGGTGATCGCGCTGAGCGACCGCACGCGCTCGGGATGAGATGCCGCCAGCACCACCGCAACCTCCGCACCGAACGACGTGCCGACCACGTGCACGCGCGGTACCTGCAGATGATCGAGCAGCGCGACGACGTCCGGCACGTGGCCGTCGATCGACGGCGGCGGCGTCCCGGGCGACATGAGCTGTCCGCGAAAGTCGAACCCGATGACGGGCATGGACGATGCGAGGCCGGACGCCACCTGGTTCCAGCCCACATGCGTCATCATCCCGCCGTTCATGAGCAGAACCGGATCGGCAGTTCCCGATCCGCTCACGCGGTGCGCCAGCACGGGGATGTCATCCATGTCTGCGACGGTCCGCCTGAAGGCGGACCCTACATCTTCTCCGTGTGGACCCTACATTTTCTTCGCGTGGGGGCCGGCTTCAGCCGGCCCTTGGTCCGCCTGAAGGCGGACCCTACATCTTCTCCGTGTGGACCCTACATTTTCTTC
>CAYHSN010000432.1:2350-3566 GCA_964359235.1 uncultured Vicinamibacterales bacterium
GCGTGGGGGCCGGCTTCCCTGGCCCGAGCCCAGTCGAGGGCAGCCGGCCCTCGTTCGCCGCGCGCCGCATACTGCTTCTGCAGATCGCCCTTCACGACCTTGCCGTAGGGCGTCCGCGGCAGGGCGTCAACGAACACGAACTCCTTCGGGATCTTGTAGCGCGCCAGACGGCCTTCGAGATGCGCGACGAGCGCATCGGTGCTCACGTCGCGCCCCGGCCGCGGAACGATGAACGCGACGCCCATCTCGCCCCAGGTCGGATGGGGCGCGCCGATCACCGCGGCATCCTGCACGTCTGGATGCCGCAGCAGTTCGCCTTCGATCTCCGCCGGGTACACGTTCACGCCACCGCTGATGAACATGTCCTTCTTGCGGCCGGCGATGTAGTGAAACCCGTCCTCGTCTGTGCGCGCCAGGTCTCCCGTGTGGAACCAGCCGTCTGAATCGAGCGTCTCGGCGGTCGCCTGTGGGTTGTTCCAGTAGCCCTTGCTCACGTGCGGGCCGCGCAGCCACAGCTCGCCGACCTCGCCCACGCGCGCCTCTCGCCCCTGGTCGTCGGCGATGCGTGTTTCGGTGAACATGAGGGGCTTGCCGATCGATCCCTTCTTCCTGACCGACTCCTCCACCGTCATGGCGAAGCAGTTCACGCCGACTTCGGTGAGGCCGTAGCCCTGCTTGAACACGACGCCGCGGCGCTGGTAGGCGTCGATGAGGTATTCGGGCAGCGGCGCGCCGCCGCTGATGAACCAGCGCACGTGGCTGAGATCGGCGGTCTCGAACTCGGGCGCCTCCATCAGCATCTTCCAGATGGTCGGCACGCCGAGCACGACCGTGCAGCGCTCCTGCTGGATCGTGCGCCAGACCTCGGACACGTCGAACCCGCGGTGCAGGACGATGGTGCCGCCGATGGTGAAGATCGGAATCAGGAACGCCCCGAGCCCGCCCGCGTGATAGAGCGGCGTGAAGATCGGGCTCACATCGTCTTCGCGGAGCTGCCAGCCGGCCACCGTGCTGAAGCCGTTCCACGTCACCATGCGGTGCGGGATCATCACGCCCTTGGGCCGGCCCGTGGTGCCGCTCGTGTAGAGGAGGCAGTAGAGGTCTTCGGGATCGGATCGGGTTGGCGTCCACGGTGCCTCGGGCCGGCGAAAGCCGGCCCCCCCGGCCGCCTCCGGTCGGCGAAACCCCGCCCCCCCGGCCGCCACCGGCCGGCTGC
>CAYHSN010000433.1:0-3365 GCA_964359235.1 uncultured Vicinamibacterales bacterium
TAGATATCATATGTGATAATAATAATCAACGCGAGCAGGAGTGCAGCCGCCCAACACGGCGCTGCAGCCGACGGGCGCGGCGATGATGATGGGCGCCCGCGGCTGAGCGCCAGGCGTTGGGCGGGCGACGATGAAACCACTGATGTGTCGCTCCATCGGACTTCCGCTCGCCGCGCTGGTCTGGTGTCTTACCCCTGCGGCGCATGCAGAATTGTCCCAAACGCCGCACCTGGCCGTGTTCATGGCGGCCCAGCATCGATTCGGTTTCACAATCGTGGCGAGCACGAGGTGCGCGCCAACGGCCGATGGCGCTCTCGTCGCCTATGATGCCGACAGGCGCGAACGGGTCGTTTGGCGAGCGACTCTGGTGAGTAACCCGACGATGGTGCGCGTGGACAGTCTGGGGCGCTGGGTCGTCACAATCGGCAACGAGTACTCGAGCGCACGTGAACATGCGATCGTGGTGTACGGCCCCTCGGGCGCGGTGCTTCGCGATTTCACTTTCCGCGAACTGGTTGCGGACGACGAACTCCCTCGACTCACGGGCGATCCGGATGAAGGCGCGTCCGGCATCTGGCGGGTCGGGAGCCAAATCGAGTTCGGACACGGACCGTGGAAGCTCGCCCGCGACATCTTCAACTCGGACCTGCCGCCCGCCGCACCGCCACCGCCGGAGCCGGCGAAAAAGTAGACGACGCGACCAGGATCAGGAGGGATCGCCACGGTGCTCCGCCCGCAGAAGACGGTCGTCGCGTGCCTTGTCGCCGTCGCCGTCTCCCTGATCCTCGTCGGCCAGTAGGCCATCCAGGTTCTATTGGGCCGCGTCATGATCCAACAGTGCGAACCCGCTGAGTCCGAGGAGATCTACGAGGTGATCAACGACGCCGCATCCGCGTATAGCGGCGTGATCGCCGCGGATTGCTGGAAGGCGGCGACCTGGGCGATCAGGTTCTACGAGCGCCACGGGTTCCGGCTCGTCCCTGCCGCGCAGAAGGACGAGTTGCTGCGACGCTACTGGACCGTGCCGGACCGGCAGATCGAGGAACTCAACCCCTCCTCGGCGGCAGGCTGACGTTGAGCGGTGTCGTCTCGCCGCGACGCACCTGGACCTCGGTCGAGAAGGTCTCGTAGCCATCCTTCCGAATCTCGACCCGGTGGGTTCCTTCGGACACTTGGACGATCAGCCGCTCCTGGCCTTCGGGGCCCTGCCACGGCTCGCCGTCGATCAGGACTTCGGCGCCCGCCGGTTGCACACGAATCGCCAGGTTGCCAAAGACGGACGCCTCCGCCGGCGCCTCGCGTTGCGGAGCCGGCGGCAGTCGCCACGTCGGTGGAACTCGCCAAGGCTCTGGAGGTGTCCCTGCTTCTGGCGGCGTCCACGGCTCGGGCGGCGGTCCGGCCGGAGCCTGAGCGACTGGCGGGGGCTCGGTCGTCTCACCAGGCCCCAGCTTCTCCATCGCGTAGCGAAGCTTGTAGGTCGAGTTTGGCGGCAGGTAGAGCTTCTGGCGCACCGTTCGATAGCCGTCGAGATGCAGCGCGATCTCGTGCTCGCCGGGCGGCACCCGCAGCCGCTGGAGGAAGCCGTCGAAATCGTTCACGACGCCGGCGTAGTACCCGTCAACGTAGACTGCGGCTTCTTTCGGCGTCACGAGCACGCGGACGCCGCTTTCCGGATCGGCCAGGCGGTAGCGGCCGTACGGATACGGATATGGGTACGGGTACTGCGGGTAGAACGCGTACGGACCGAGGAACGGGTACGGACCGAAGAACGGGTCGTAGAAATACCCGCCGGCGAAGACGACCGATCGCCGAAAACGGTGATGAACTTGGGCGTGCGCCGGCGCCGGCCACAGCATCGACGCGACGGCGAGACACGTGACGAGGAGAACCGCGAACTGGGATTGGCGACGCACGGTGGGTCACCTCTGGACAGACAGGCAGGTAGTCAGGAGCAATCGATGTGCCAGGCGGTCTGCCCATGAAACTGCCGCCCCTGCGCACGATGGCGGACCACCGATGTGCAGGCCAGCGCAGCAGCCGTCCCCGCGCGGTCACAACTGTCTTGGCGCGAGGACGCCGACGGTTTATCCTAGTGAAGCCGCGCCTCGCCCTCCCTGCATCCATGACTCGCTTGACAAGCCCCCTCGGTCTTCTTCGTTACGTCCTCACTGGCGTTCTCGTGACGCTCGGCGTCGCACTCTCGGCATTCCAGGAGCCGACGTTTCGAACCCGCACGCGAACCGTGCCGGTGTATGCGACCGTCACCGCCGCCGACGGTCGTCTCGTGCCGGATCTCGGGCGGGACGACTTCGAGATCGACGACAACGGCCAGCGCCAGGAGATCACGGTCTTCGCGAACGACATCCAGCCCATCATGGTCGTCATGATGCTGGATCGCAGCGGCAGCATGACGGAGAACTTCGCCCTCGTGCAGAAGGCCGCCGAGGAGTTCGTGAAGCGGCTCCTGCCGGCCGACAAGGCGCGCATCGGCAGTTTCTCCTACCGCATCCAGGTGGACCCGCGGGATTTCACCAGCGACCGGGAGGAGCTGCTTCAGATTCTGCGGAACGAGCTGCAGGAGCCAGGCCCGACGCCGCTGTGGAACGCCCTGAGCGTCGGCATGACGGCGCTGCTTCACCAGGACGGCCGGCGGGTCGTCCTCGTGTTCACCGACGGCATCGATGCCCCCGGGAATGCCCGCAACAACAATGTGACGCTGAAGGACGCGATGCAGCGCGCCCAGCGGGAAGACGTGATGGTGTACGCGATCGGCCTCACGGGGCGCAGCTTCTCGCCGGGCCGCATGGGCAGGGGGCGCGGCAGAGGCGGATGGGGTGGCCCGGGCGGTCCGGGCGGCGCGCCGCAGAAGCCGGACGAGGGGCTGGCGAAGATCGCGGCGGAGTCTGGCGGCGGCTACTTCGAGCTGGAATCGACCGGCGATCTGGCGTCAACCTTCGCGCGCGTCGCCGACGAACTGCACCACCAGTACGCGCTCGGCTTCACGCCGCAGAAACTCGATGGCAAGACGCACAAGCTCGACGTGCGCCTCAAGCGAAGCGGGATGACGGCGCGCGCGCGCAGGAGCTACTACGCGGCGCCCGAGCGGTAGGGATCCGGCCTGACCCTGAGTCCCGAAGCCGGTGATCTGATGGTCGGCCCAGGCGAGGTCGCGCTCGCGCCTCGTCGCGTCAGCGCACGAACAGGAAATAGTCGTGCGCCGCTTCGAGAACGCCTCCGGCGACGGCTCGACACCCGGCGGCGGCGTGATGCCGATGAAGTCCGCGAGGCGCTTGGCCTGCTACAATCAGAACGTGGCAGCGAGCGGATTGCCGGGAGCTGACCTCATCGAGGAAGGCCTGGCCGAC
>CAYHSN010000433.1:3375-3560 GCA_964359235.1 uncultured Vicinamibacterales bacterium
CGTGTCCGTCGGGGCGCCCCGCCTCCGCCTGCTGGGCCACGCCGTACCACAGCCGCACCCCGATCCCGAGCACCACCTCTATGCTCGCCTCCAGGCCGAGTACGCGGACGCGGCTCACTCCCGGTACAACGCCCTCATTCGGCGCCTCGTCAGCTTCGAGCGGGCGGCCGCATGCGCGCGCTAGC
>CAYHSN010000434.1:0-3552 GCA_964359235.1 uncultured Vicinamibacterales bacterium
GGCGGCGGCGCCAAGCTGGGGCGCAGGCACGGTTGCCTCTGCCCGGGCCACGGCTCCCGCTACGATGGCGACGGCACAAACGTGTCGGGTCCGGCGCCGACGCCGCTGGCGTGGTTCCGCCTCTCGGTCGCGCCCGACGCCGGGCAGCTCGTCGTGGACCTGGCCGACGAGGTGGAACACGACTTCCGCCTGACCATCTGAGGAGCGCGTGAACGACATGGCATGGAAGACCCTGGCCAAGAAGTCGGATCAACCGAGCGTGCCGGGCGTGCGCCCCGAGCCGTTGTGGAGCTTCCGTCCCCGGTCGGACCGCGATGCCGGCGACGCCATCGTCGCCAACCTGATGCTCCACTGGTTCCCGGCGAAGGTCTACAAGCCGTCGCTCGACTGGAGCTACTCGTTCTGGCTCGGCACGGCGTCGGCGGCGCTGTTTCTGCTGCTCACCCTGTCGGGCCTTCCGCTCATGTTCCTCTACGTCCCGTCGGTCGAGCGGGCCTACCAGTCGGTCAAGGACATCGAGTTTGTCATCAGCTTCGGGTCGTGGATTCGAGCGGTGCACCGCATTTCGGCGCACCTGATGGTCATCGCCGTGGCGCTGCACCTGGTGCGCGTGTTCCTGACTGGCGCGTACAAGAACGCCGCGGGCCGCCTTCACTACGCTTCGGCGAGCCACGCCGAAGCTCGAAGAGCGGAGGCGGGGAACAGCCAGCGCCGCGAGTGGAACTGGGTGATCGGCGTCGTCATGCTGCTCCTGACGCTGTTCCTCTCGTTCACGGGCTATCTGCTGCCGTGGGATCAGCTCGCTTTCTGGGCCGTGACGGTCGGGACCAACATCGCCTCGTCCGTCCCGTGGATCGGGCCGACGGTGCGCGAGCTCATGATCGGCGGCCGCGCGATCGAACAGGCCACGCTCATCCGCTTCTACGTGCTGCACATCATCGTTTTGCCGGGCGTGCTGGGCGTGCTGTTCGCGTATCACATGTGGCGCGTGCGGAAGGACGGAGGCCTGGCGAAATCGGACCACGAGGCGGTCACGGCCGGGCCGCGCGAGACGCCGATCGTCGCCAGCAAGACCTACACCCTGCTCGGCGTGGCGCGCGGGACGTCTCCCTTCGTGCGCGCGGCGTCGACCGAGGCGCGAGACCTCACGGTGAACGCGGTTCCCGATCTGACGCGGCGCATTGCGATCGTCGTGCTGGGCACGATCGCGCTCGTCAGCATCCTGTCGGTGTTCATCGCCTCGCCGCTCGAGGAGCCGGCCAACCCGCTCGTCACGCCCAACCCGGCGAAGGCGCCCTGGTACTTCCTGTGGCTGCAGGAGATCGTGACCGACACGACGATCCGCATCGGGTCGTTCACCATCAACGGCGCGTTCCTCGGCGGCGTGCTGCTCCCCGGCGCGCTGCTGGCGCTCCTGACCCTCTGGCCGTGGATCGACAAGAGCGCGCTCGGCGCGGCCGGACGCTGGTTCCCGAAGGAGCGCCACACCCAGAACCTGGTGTTCCTGGCGATCCTGCTCGTCGTGCTGGCGTTCACGTTCATCGGGCTCTACCTGCGCGGGCCGTACTGGAACTTCTACTGGCCATGGGAAGCGTGGCCCCAGATACCGGCACGGATTTGAGGATTTGAGGATTTGAGGATTTGAGAATCTGAGGATTTCAGGATTGCGGGATTTCAGGTTTCAGGATTGGTGACGCACGTCCCCGGGCTGCCGTAATCCTGCAATATGCAATCCTGAAATCCTGCACTTCACGATTTCAGAGTATGGAACAGCGGACCGATTCCCCCTATCCCCGGCTCGACCGCCCGATCCTCGCGGGCGTCGGCGTCGTGCTCGTCGTCTCGACGGTGCTGTTCTGGTGGGCCGACCGGTCGCACGACTGGCGGTACTACCAGGGCGAGTTCCGGCAGATGGTCGTCGAGAAATTCGGCGCGGATCGCGCCGGCACGGTACCTTCGGGCATCCAGCAGATCTGGGCGCCGGGACTCCGGCGCGCCGACCGCTGCCAGACCTGCCACCAGGCCGTGTCGTGGAAGGGCTTCGAGTCGGCCGAGGAGCCGTGGCGCACGCATCCGGCGGAACCGCTCGAGAACCATCCGATCGAGAAGTACGGCTGCACGTCGTGCCACGGCGGTCAGGGCTGGGCGATCGACACCTACGCGGCCCACGGCGAGGTGGCGCACTGGGAAGAGCCGTTGCTCAGCAAGTCGCTCGGCGAGTCGTACTCGCTCGCGACCGACAAGAAGGCGCTCATCCAGATGAACTGCAACGTGTGCCATCGGTACGATCGCCAGACGAAGGGCGCTGACGCCATCAATCTGGCGAAGCGGCTCGTCCAGGAAAAAGGGTGCCGCGCCTGCCACGTCATCAATGGTTATGGCGGCACGATTGGACCCGACCTGACCGAGGTCGGCGAGAAGGCGCCCGAGCAGTACGACTTCAGCCGCCTGTCGGGTCAGAAGACGGCCTTTGCGTGGCACGTCGCGCACTTCAAGGATCCGCGGTCGGCCGTCTCCGACACGGTCATGCCGAACTTCCACTTCACGACCGAGCAGTCGCAGGCCCTGTCGATGCTCGTGCTGTCGTGGCGGCGCGTGGCGGTGCCGGCCGAATACGTGGCGGGCGCGCCGCGCACCGACCCGCGCACCCCGGAGGAGATCAAGAAGGAAGAGGACATGAAGACGGGGCCGGGCGCCTGGTTCGTCTCGACCGGCTGCTTCGTGTGTCACTCGATCTCGGCGCTCGGCGTCACGAGCCCGGCGCAGATCGGGCCGGATCTGTCGACCGCGGTCGTGGACGTGCAGAGCCGGTTCGGGAAGACGATCGACGACTTTCTGCGCGAGCCGACCGGCACGATGTCGGTCGTGCTGTCACGGCAGATCATCCTGACGCCCGAACAGAAAGCCATCGCGATCCAGAAGCTGCGGGAAGCGTTCGCCGAATACGAGCGTCAGAAGAAAGCTGGCGCGACGCCGGCCGCGCCGAGCCACTAGGGGGGATTGACGATTGCTGATTGCTGATTGCTGATTGGCGATTGGCGATTGGCGATTGCTGGAACGAACTGACGATGCCGGATTCTTCCTTCTGAGAAGAAGAAAACAAGTGTCAGGTTCGTCAAATCAGCAATCGACAATCGACAATCGGAAATGGAAAAGAGGCTGGGCTCTGGGGTCCCCGCCGATCAGGAGAGAAGGAGCATGCATATGTCACCACGCAAGCGTCCCGTCGTATGGGTCAGCGTGATCGCCGTGATCGCGCTGGCGGCCCTCGCCAACTACTGCGCGCCGCGCCAGCCGGAGCAGCGAAGGGCCGCAGGAGTCTCTGACATCGCCATTGCCGCGCAGAAGGTGTACGTCGCGCCGGGTGACCTCGACGAGTACTACCTGTTCGCGTCGGGCGGCCACTCGGGCCAGATCTACGTCTACGGCGTGCCATCGATGCGGCACATCTCGACCATCCCGGTCTTCACGCCGTACCCCGCCACCGGGTACGGGTTCGACGACGAGTCGAAGGCGATGCTGGGCGAGCTGACCTGGGGCGACGTGCACCAT
>CAYHSN010000435.1:0-3549 GCA_964359235.1 uncultured Vicinamibacterales bacterium
GGATGAGGGTAGAATGCCCTCATGCGACTCATCTCCTTCGTTCTCAACAGCACCCCGAAACGGGTCACGGTCGACGAAGACCGCATGCTGCTCTGGGTGCTGCGCGACGACCTCGGCCTGACCGGCACGAAGTTCGGGTGCGGCGAGGCCGTCTGCGGCGCCTGCACGGTGCTCGTCAACGACGAGCCGGTGCGCGCGTGCGTCACGCCCATGCGCGAGGTCGACGGCAAGCGGCTCCTCACCATCGAAGGTCTGGCCCGCGACGGCCGCCTCCACCCGGTGCAGGACGCCTTCGTCACACACCTGGGATTCCAGTGCGGCTACTGCACGCCCGGCATGATCCTGGGCGCGTACGCGCTGCTGCTCAAGAACCCCAAACCCACGCGCGCCGACATCGTCCGGAAGATGGACGACCACCTCTGCCGGTGCGGCGCGCACGTCCGGGTCGTGCAGGCCATCGAGACCGCGGCGACCGCCATGGCAGGAGGTGCGCGATGATCCGGCCAGACGACGCCATCGAGCTGCCAGCCGGCTGGGGACTTGTCGAGACCATCGACCGGCGCGGCTTCCTGAAGCTGACCTCGACGGGCCTGCTCGTGATCTTCGCGGTCGAGCCGCTCGTCGGCCGGCAGGAGCCAGCCCGGCTTCCCGCGGGCCGCCAGGGCTATCCCACCGACCTGAACGCCTACCTGCACATCGGTGCCGACGGCCGCGTCACGTGCCTCGTCGGCAAGATCGAGATGGGGCAGGGCGCGATGTCGTCGCTGCCCCAGCTCGCCGCCGAGGAGCTGAACGTCCCGCTGACGTCCGTGGACATCGTCATGGGCGACACCGACTTGTGTCCGTGGGACATGGGCACGTTCGGGTCGCTGAGCATCCGGCAGTTCGGCCCCGTGCTGCGCGCGGCCGCCGCCGAGGCGAGGGCAGTCCTGGTGCAGATGGCCGCCGAGCGGCTGCAGGTGGCCGCCGGCGACCTCGAGGTGCGCGACGGCGTGGTCGTGTCCAGGACCGATCGCACGAAGCGCGCGAGCTACGGCGAGCTGACCGCGGGCACGCGCATCGAGCGGCGTCTCGACGGCCGGCCGGCGCTCGAGAAGGTCGCGGACTTCACGATCGTGGGCACGTCGGCGCCGCGCCGCGACGCGGTGGAGAAGGTCACCGGCCAGGCGAAGTACGCCGGCGACATCGTGCCGCCCGGCGCGCTGCACGCGCGCATCCTGCGCCCGCCTGCCCACGGCGCGACGCTGGAGCGCGCCGACACGTCGGCCGCCGAAGCCGTGCCGGGCGTGCGCGTGATCCGCGACGGCGACCTCGTGGCCGTTCTGCACGAGCACCGCGACGAGGCCGACAAGGCGCTCGACCTGATCAAGGCGACCTTCAAGCCGTCCGCGTCCACGCTGAGCAACGCGACGATCCACGATCATCTGGTCGAAGCCGCGCCCCCGGGCAACACCGTCGCGGAAGGCGGCAGCCTGGGTGCCGGTGAGAAGCTGGCGGCGCAGGTCTTCGAGCAGACGTACCTGGACAACTACGCCGCGCACGCGGCGATGGAGACGCACTCGGCCGTGGCCGCGGTCGAGAACGGCAAGGTCACGGTGTGGGCCGGCACGCAGACGCCGTTCCCGCTCAAGACGCAGGTCGCGCGGGCCCTGAACCTCCCGCCCGAGAAGGTGCGCATCATCACGCCGTACGTCGGCGGCGGGTTCGGCGGCAAGAGCGCGTCCCAGCAGGCCGTCGAGGCCGCCCGTCTGGCGATGGCCGCGGGGCGGCCGGTGCGCGTGGTCTGGAGCCGCGAGGAGGAGTTCTTCTTCGACACGTTCCACCCCGCCGCGGTCCTCAAGATCCGGTCGGGCCTCGACGCGGCGAAGAAGATCGTCTTCTGGGACTATCTCGTCGTCGGCGCGGGCGAGCGCGGCGCGGCGCATTTCTACGACATCCCGAACCACCGCACCGTCGTCCGGGGCGGATGGGGCGGCGGCAATCCCGCCGGCTTCCACCCGTTCGCCGTCGGTCCCTGGCGGGGGCCGGGGGCCAACAGCAACGCCTTCGCGCGCGAGTCGCAGATCGACATCATGGCGGCGAAGGCCGGCGTCGACCCGGTCGACTTCCGCATGAGGAACCTGGCCGACACGCGCATGCAGCGCGTGCTGCAGGCGGCGGCCAAACAGTTCGGCTGGGCGCCGAAGCCGGCGCCGAGCGGCCGCGGCGTGGGCGTCGCGTGCGGCACCGACGCGGGCACCTACGTCGCGACCATGGCCGAGGTGAAGGTGGACAAGACCACCGGCAAGGTCCAGGTCGTGCGCGTCGTGTGCGCGCAGGACATGGGCGTCGTGGTGAACCCTGAGGGCGCGAAGCAGCAGATGGAAGGCTGCATCACCATGGGCCTGGGCTACACGCTGGCCGAGGAGGTGCGGTTCAAGAACGGCGAGGTGCTCGATCGCAACTTCGACACCTACGAGCTGCCGCGCTTCTCGTGGCTGCCGACGCTCGAGACGATCATCCTCGATTCGCCGGATCTGCCCGCGCAGGGCGGCGGCGAGCCGGCGATCGTCACCATGGGCGCCGTCGTGGCCAACGCGATCTTCGACGCCGTTGGCGCGCGTCTGTTGCAGATGCCGATGACGCCGGCGCGGGTGCGGGCGGCGATGAAGGGCGGCACCACGAGGACGATGTTACGATAGTCGGGACCGCAATGACTCCGCTGCCAGATGGAGTTCGTCCTCCGGAGGACCTGGGGAAGTACGTTCCCGGGGAGATTGGTGCCCTCAAGAACCATCAGACGGACATCCCCAGAATCGCCCGTGATCCGAAGCTCACTGCGTTGATTGAGTCAGTGCTTCACAAGGTGCCGACAAACCACGACCTCTATTGCCGCGATTCGAGATCGCTGGACTTCCTGGGGGACGGAAGTGTTCACTTGGTGGTGACGTCTCCGCCCTACTGGACGCTAAAGGAATACCGGGACATCGAGGGTCAACTGGGTCACGTCGAGGACTACGACCAGTTCCTTGCGGAACTTGACCGGGTATGGCGGCACTGTTTTCGAGCACTCGTACCCGGTGGACGTTTGGTGATCGTCGTCGGAGATGTGTGTCTGTCCAGAAGGAAGAACAGGGGCCGGCACACGGTTGTGCCCCTGCACGCATCGATTCAGGAACACTGCCGGGCGATCGGCTTTGACAACTTGGCCCCCATCATCTGGCACAAAATTGCCAACGCGGCGTACGAAGTCGAAGGGGGGGGTGGGTTCTACGGAAAGCCCTACGAACCAAACGCAGTCGTCAAGAACGACATTGAGTTCATATTGATGCAGCGCAAACCTGGAGGGTACCGAACTCCGTCTCTCGCCGCACGAGTGCTGAGCGTTATTTCCGCCGAGAACCATCGAAGCTGGTTCCAGCAGGTCTGGTCCGGTCTGGTGGGGGCTTCAACAAGAGATCACCCTGCGCCGTTCCCGACGGAGGTCGCTGAGCGGCTGATTCGGATGTTCAGTTTCGTCGGAGATACGGTTCTTGACCCGTTCGGCGGCACCGGATCGACGACGCTCGC
>CAYHSN010000436.1:0-3540 GCA_964359235.1 uncultured Vicinamibacterales bacterium
GGGTCGAGCAAACACGGGTAGGACTATGGGTTTGCGTGGTAGGACTCCGTGCGGGGGGCTCCGTGCGGGGTGCTACGTGCTGGGTGCTGGGTGCGCATCGCCGGTGGAGGGTGCTGAGTGCTGCGTGCCGCACCGCGCACGCAGCACCAGGGTCTACCGTCCGGTGGCGCGGAGCATGAGGGCCATCAGCCCCGCCACGGTCGCCGCCTGGCCAACCCAGAACAGGAAGGCCCACTTCAGCAGCTCAGCCCGACCGTTCGCCAGTTCCACACGCAGGACGCCCTTGGTTTCGGCAATCTCCTGGCGCAGGCTGCTGGCAGTTTCTGCGATCCCCTGTCGGAGGCTGCCCTTGCACTCGACGATTTCCTGACGCAGCCTGCCCTCGCACTCGGTCATTTCCTGGCGCACCTGGGCGAAGCCGGTCGCCATGGCCGCTCGCAGGCTGGCAGTCTCCTCAGTCAACCGGCGCTCGAAGCGGTCCACAGCGTCGTTCAGCACATGGTCGCTCCACGCTCGTCCCAGCTCGAGCAACGCGGCCGTGCCGTCGTCACCGAGTCGCTTGCGCAGAGCCTGCGGCACCTCAAGAGGCTCCATCGCGTCATTTGCCTTTCTCCGACCCGACGACGACGATGCCATCGTCCCGCGCACCAGTCAAGCTCCTATTCCGTGGTCCTTCCGTGGTCATTTCCCCACCGCCGCCCTCGCCCAATCCCATCCCTCCAGTCCGCGCACGTTGATGGCTTTCACCGCGACGATCGCTCCCGGCTTGACATTGCTCAGTGTCGCGCGCGGTTCCTTGACCCTCGCGCGTTCCTTCAGCGCCTCGCCTGACGCGCCGACGGCCACGATGTACTCACGGACGCCTTTTTCCGGCGACGTGGTCCACATGATCTCCGCCGTGCCGTTCTCGTAGCGCGCGACCTTCAGGTCCTGCAGCCGCGACGGGCTCGACGCGAGGTACATCAGGGTCGCCGCCGTCGTCTTCGCGACCTCGGTGACCAGCTCGTGGTTGATCGTCTCGAGTGAGTCGTGCGACTGGTGGTAGTGCGGGCTCGCGAGCACGGGATACGATCCGATGCCCCCGACGATGTCGCCCCAGGCGTCGTAGTAGGCGTTGGCGTCGGTGCCTTTGTAGTAGAGCGCGTCGTAGGTGATCATCCGCGTGAACTGCATGGCCGCGGCATGCTGCACGTCGCGGATGCCAGGATTCGAGTAGCGGATCGTGTTGTCGAGCCGGTGATCGTTCGTCCAGCCGACCGTGTCGTTGTTGAGCGCGCCGACGACCTTGAGCTTCTTCTCGACCGCCTGCCGCACCCATTCGCGGCTGCCGAGCAGGCCGGATTCCTCGCCCGTGAACGACGCGAAGACGACCGTCGCCGGAAGCGGACGCCCGGCGAGGAGGCGCGCCGTTTCCAACAGCGCGGCCGTCCCGGATGAATCGTCGTCGGCGCCCGGGCTGACCGCGCCCGAGTCGAAGTGGCTGCTCACGACGTAGATGAGTTCGGGATTCTCCGTGCCCGTGAGCGTCGCGAGCACGTTGGCGGACTTGCCGCCCAGCGCGCCGCGCGGGCTGAACCACTGGTATTCGGGCCTGTAGCCGAACGATTCGTAGGTCTTGAAGAGATACTCGATCGCCTCCTGGTTGCCTGGCTTCGAGATGTGCTTCGAGTCGAACTCGAAGAGCGCCTTCTCGCACTCGTAGACGCGCGAGACCGACGCCTCGGCCACGACCTTCCGCACGTCGGCCGCGATCGGCTGGAACATTTTCTGTCCGCGATCGCGCAGGTCGACTTCGGCCGCGAGGCTGGTCTTCAGCCGCGCGAGCACGTCGTCGCGCGTGACGCGCCGATCGAGGTGCACGACGTAAATGCCGCGCTGGGGCGAGATGGTGTCCCCGTCGCGCTCGGCGCCGATGAGCAGCTTCGCGCGGTCGCGGCTGATCGCCCACGCGTACTCGGGCGCGATGGTCCGCACGGTGTTGTTGTGGAAGAGGCGACTGCGCTTCAGGGTCGTGAGATCGTAGAGGTACGACCGGCGGTGGCGCGGCTCGCCCATCGTCGCGAGCAGCAGGTCGCCCGTGACGAACTGCGGCGTGACATCGTGCTGGATCTCGTGCGTGACGCGCGTCTCGCCCGTGCCGTCGCTGTTGACGACGTAGATCTCCCAGTCCTCGCGCGTCATCATCTGGAACGCGGCGCGTTTACCGTCTGGTGAGAGCGCGGGCGACGCGAGACGATCGGTCGTCGTCTTCACGGCAACCGGCGTGCCGAACGCGGGCATGACCTGCAGGCTGTTCTCGCGCCCGGCCTCGCGCGCTGGAACGAGGTACGCGATCGTCGAACCATCCGCCGAGATGGCGGGAGACGCGCCAGTCACCACGTTCGTGCGCGTCGTGGCGAGATGGACGATGCCGAAGCGAGGGGCAGCCCCCGCCTGGGCGCCGGGGCCGCCGGGCCCGCCCTGAGCCCCGCCGGCGGGCGCGTCCGGACGCCGGAATGGATTCGCGGCTGCCACGGTGTAGATGAGATACCCGCCGGCCGGATCGACGGCCGGCGACGTCTTGTAGGCGTCGGCGTCCGTCACGCGCACGGGCGCGGCGGTTTCGCTCGCTGCGTAGATGTCGCTGCGCGACGCGTCCTCCTCGCGCGCGCCGACGAAGTACACGAACGCGCCGTCGGCGTTCCAGACCAGCACCGATTTGAGCAGCCCTCCCGTGTTGAGCTCGATCTCCCGACCGGAGTCGAGATCTCGCACAGCGATGGCCGCGTGCTTGAACTGCAGCCAGTTGATCCGCGCGAGCGCGCCCGCACGCTGCGGCGAGTCCTGCGGAAGCGCGTCGTACGCTTTCTGGGCCTCCATCAGCTCGGGGACCGCTGTCAGCTTCAGGTACGCCACGCGGTGGCCGACGGGCGCGAACACCGCGCCCCGTCCGCCGAGCTCTGCGACCTGCGTATGCTGTTCATCCGCTGCGAGGATCCGCGTCTTCACTGAAAGACCGCTGCCGACGTCGTAGGCGATGAGGCGGCCATCCGGACTGAAGCGCGGCTGAAGACCGTCGGAGGTGATTTCCTCGGTACGGTACAACTCGCCGGTCTGGAGCGCGATCGGCTCGAGGACGGCGTCGGCCGACGGCCCGCTCAGCAGGCGGATGTAGCTGCTCAACGCCGTGATGTAGTCACCTCGGTCCCAGGCCAGGTCCGCGGTGTGGAGATCGGCCCGCGGCGACGACTGTCCTGCGAGTGACAAGGTGAGAGCGACGGGCAGCGCGAGCGCGATGAAAGAAAGAGATGTGTTCCTCATAGGCACCACGCAGAATAGCATGTCGATGTAGCGCGGCCCTTTAGGGCTGCCTGGCACGATGGAGGCCTGCGTTGTTCCAGCAGGCCTGAAGGCCTGCGCTACGATGATCTGGAGATCTTGCTCATGATCGTGAGAATTCTCGCGCCCGTTCTCGCCGCGGTTCTGTCGCTCCTCGGCTTCGCGCAGGCACCGCCGCCCCGCGTCGACACCTTCACCTTCCTCCACGTGTCCGACCCGCAC
>CAYHSN010000437.1:0-3534 GCA_964359235.1 uncultured Vicinamibacterales bacterium
GCTCGGTCGTGAAGCCGAGCGCCAGCCGCCGCCGGTGCGGCTCTTCCGCTCGCAAACCCTCTCCGGTTTTGACGCATTAGGATTAAATGATGATCATCGTCACGGCCGCGGTCGTCCAGCGCGACGGCCGGTACTTCGTCACGCGCCGGCGGGGCGGCGCGCACCTCGAGGGCTGCTGGGAGTTCCCTGGCGGCAAGCTCGAGCCCGGGGAAACAGACGAGGCCTGCCTCGCGCGTGAGATGCGGGAAGAACTCGGCGTCGACGTGCGGGTATCCGGCAAGCTGCTGGCGGTATCGCATGTCTACCCCGACCGCGTGGTGGAGCTGCGTTTCTACGCGTGCGAGATGCTGGGAACGCCGGCGCCGTTGCTCGGGCAGGAGATGCGGTGGGTGGCGCGGGAAGAACTCAGGACGCTGGGGTTCCCGCCGGCGGACGCGGAACTGATACGGATACTGACGAATGCAGAATGCAGATGAGTCCTGCTAGTAACTGTTTAGCGGGCTGCCCCGGCCGACCCGCCAAACAGTTACGATTCTGCACTCGGAACGAACGGCAGCGTTGCCACCACGGCGCGCAGGCGCGAGTCCCCGCGCAGCACGCCCAGCTCCGTGCCCTCCTCGACGAAGTCTCGATGCACGTAGCCGAGTGCGATCGGCCGCCCCAGCGCCGGTGAGAGCACGGCGCTCGTGAGACGACCGACGTCCCTCTCGCCCGCGAAGATCCTGTCCCCGCCGCGCGGCACCTCGGCGCCGTCGATGCGCAACCCCACCAGGCGGCGCACGACACGGCCCTGGCCCCGATCGCGCACGCGCACGATCACCTCCTGCCCGACGTAGCAGCCCTTCGTGAAGCTGATCGCGCGGTCTTCGATCCCCGCCTCGAGCGGAATCGTGTCCGGGTCCATGTCGGCGCCGAACTCCGGGACGCCCGACTCGACGCGGACGACGTTGACCGCATCGGGCGCAACGTCGATGGCCCCAGCGACGGTGACGCAGGCGCGAAGCGCGTCCGCGTGGGCGCGTTCCACGAACAGATCGAACCCGCCGATGCCAATCTCGTCGCTCGCCGCGACCACGATCCACGCGGCGTCGATCTGACGTCGCTCGTTCTGGAACGGCCGCAGCGCCGCGAAGTGGTCCGCGAGAGCCTGGCCGCCGCCCATGGCCGCCGCCAGGACGCGCGAGGCCGTGGGTCCGTACAGGCCGAAGCCTGCCCACGTGCCCGCGAGGTCGGCGACCTGCACGTCCTCGCTGAAGACCAATTGCTCGAGCCGATCACGCACGGCGTCCTTGACGTGACCCGCGAGCACGACGAGCATGGCCTCGCCCAGCTCGAACACGCGCAGGTCGGCGATCATGCGGCCCTGCGGGGTCAACCAGGCCGCGTAGCAGCCGCCGCCCGGCCCGAGCGCCTTGATGTCGTTGGTGAGCAAGCCCTGCAGGTACGACGCGCGGTCGGCGCCGGTCAGCAGCAGCCGCCCGCGATCGGAGCGATCGACGAGCGCGGCGGACCGGCGAACGGCGTGGTAGTGAGTGATGTCGAACATCGGTTTCGAGTTTCGAGTCCCGCGTTCCAGTTCACACTGTCACGCGGCGATCAGGATCACGGATCAGGCCACGAAGACACGAAGGCACGAAGAAGATTTCCCAGATTTTTCGTGTCTTCGTGCCTTCGTGGCTTGGTGCCTTCGTGGCGAATCACCTCAGGTTAGAGGGCGGCCTTGCCCGGAGCCCCGAGTCCCGTCAGTGTTATCCTTACTTCAATGCATCTCCTGCGTCATTGTACGTTCACATTTCTCGCAGCCACAATCGCGGCGTCCGCCGCCGCGCAGCCCGCGCCCGAGCCGGGAGAGGCCACGTTCCTCGTCTTCGTTCGCGGCAATCAGGTCGGTCTCGAGCGCGTGTCGCTGACGCGCTCGGCCAACGGGTGGCTGCTCAAGGGCAGCGGCCGGCTCGCGGCGCCGTTCGATCTGACGACGCAGAACTTCGAGCTGAAGTACGCCGCGGACTGGCAGCCGGTGGACCTCATGATCAACGCGACGTTCAAGGGTCAGACGGTGGCCATCACGACGTCGTTCGGCCTGACGACGGCGATCAGCGAGATCGACCAGCCTGGCCGGCGGGGCGCGAAGACCGACGTGATCTCGGCGCGGACGGTCGTCCTCCCGAGCAATTTCTTCGCCGCGTACGAAGCGCTGGCCGCCCGGCTTGCGGTCTCCGCCCCCGACGCCACGCTGCGCGCGTACCTGGCGCCGCAGGGTGAAGTGTCCGTTCAGATTCGCCGCGTGACGGATCATCAGATCCAGACGCCCGGGGGGCTGGTCGCGGTGAAGCGGTACTCGCTCACGCTGCATCGCCCCGAGTCGCCGCTCGAGGTCGACGTCTGGGTCGACACGCGGCAGCGCCTCGTTCGCCTCGACGTCGCGAGCGCCTCGCTCATCGTCGCGCGCCAGGACATCTCGTCGGTGATGGCGCGCACGCAGACGGTGCGGAACCCCGGCGACGAGGACGTGATGATTCCCGCGGACGGCTTCAACCTCGCCGCCACGCTCACGAAGCAACCGAACGTCGAGAGCCGGCTGCCCGGCGTGATTCTGGTCGGGGCCTCGGGCCAGCAGGATCGCGACGAGGCGCTCTGGCGCGTGCCGATCTTCGGTCAGCTCGCCGGCGCGATCGCCGACCGCGGCTTCGTGGTCGTGCGCTACGACAAGCGCGGCATCGGCCAGAGCGGCGGACGCGCGGAGTCGGTGACGCTCGCCGACTACGCGGACGACGTGCGTGCGGTCGTGCGGTACCTGCGCGGGCGCAAGGACGTGGATCGCGAGCGCATCGCCGTCGTGGGCTACGGCGACGGCGGCTGGGTTGCCTTGCTCGCGGCGTCGAAGGAGAAGCGCATCGGCGCGCTCGTCCTCGTCGCGACGATGAGCACGCCGGGCGCGGAGTTCACGCTCGAGCGGCAGCAGCGCGAGCTCGACAGCCTCGGCCTCGCGGATGCCGAGCGCCAGGAGCGCATCGGCCTGCAGACACGCATCATCGCGGCTGTCGCGACCGGCGCGAGCTGGGACCAGGTGCCGCCCGAGATGCGCGCGCAGGCGGACCAGCCCTGGTTCCGCAGCTTCCTCCAGTTCGATCCGGCGCGCGTCATGACGAAGGCGCGTCAGCCGATCCTCGTTGTCAGCGCCGACCTGGACGCGGAGATTCCGTCCGCGCACGCCGAGCGGCTCGCCGACCTGGCGCGCGCGCGGAAGAAGGCGCCGCCCACCGAGCTGGCGCGCATCCCGGGCGTGAACCACCTGCTCGTGCCGGCGAAGACGGGACGGCCCGACGAGTACGCTCAGTTTGCCGAGGAGAAGGTCAGTCCGGAAGTAGCGGAAGCGATTGCAGGATGGCTGAGCAGGGCGTTCCCGAAATAGGCTCCGGGCTCCAGGCTCCGGGCTTCGCACTGCCGCGCTGCAATCACGATCTGGTCGGCCACGAAGGCACGAAGACACGAAAGAGCTCGAGAGGCTTTCTTCGTGCCCTTCGTGTCTTCGTG
>CAYHSN010000438.1:0-1235 GCA_964359235.1 uncultured Vicinamibacterales bacterium
CGGTCCCAGGATGAGGACACGGGGTGTCCACCCGGGGAACCAGGACTGGCCGGGACCCGCCCATCTACCCCAAAATACGGACCGGAGGCCGCCCCGGTCCACAACCGGGCCGGGCATGGCTCTTGCTCGACAACGGGCTGCGGGCTTCTGGCTCGCGGCCTCGGGCGTCCCAGCGCGGCAGCGTGACAGGCCTGTAGCCTGGCGCCTGAAGCCGGTAGCCTGACCAGGGAGTTCCACGATGCTGTCCAGGCCACTCGTCCTCGTCTTCGTTGGCGCCGGTTGCATCGCGGCGGCCGGAATCGGCGCGTACGTCGCGGTCCGCCAGAACAGCTCCGCCGTCGCGCCGGCGCAGACCGCCGGCGTCCCCGTCGACAGGACGGACTCGGCGAAGCCGCAGGGCGGCGGCGTGGCCGAGACCGAGGCGGTGGTGGCCGACGAGCGTGAGGCAGCGGCGTCCACGACCGCCGCGGGCGCGGAGACGAACGCCCCGCCCGCCACGGCAAGGACGAGAGACGAGACGAAGCCGCGGCCTGCGCCGCAGCCCCGGGCACGGGCCGACGCGGCGCGTGTCGAGACACAGCCTCCCGCGAGTGCGCCGGCCGAGATCCCGGTGGAGCCGCGCCGCGAAGCCGAACCTCCGGTTGAGGCGAGCGCGCTGCCCGCCGCCCCGCCGGTCGCCCCCGATCCGATCGAGCCGCCGGCGCCGCAGTACGAGGAGCTGGTCGTCTCGGCCGACTCGGTGATCGGCCTGCAGGTCGAGCACTCGTTGAGCACAGAAACCGCGCAGCTCGAGGATCGCGTCGAAGCGCGCGTGACGCGCGACGTGGTGGTCGCCGGCAAGGTGGCGGTGCCCGCGGGCGCTCGCGCGTTCGGCTCGGTGACGCTCGTCGAACGCGGCGGCAAGATCAAGGAGCGCGCGCGGCTCGGCGTCCGGTTCCACACGCTCGTGATGGCCGACGCCTCGCGCATCGCCATCCAGACCGACAGCATCTTCCGCGAGGGTGAGCCGCCGGCCAACGAGAGCGTCGCCAAGATCGGCGGCGCCGCGGTAGGCGGCGCGATCCTCGGCGCGATCTTCGGCGGCGCGAAAGGCGCGGTCATCGGCGGCGCCACCGGCGCGGCCGGCGGCACGGCGGCCACCATGGCCGGCGAGCGCCATCCAGCGACCCTCCCTGCCGGCGCAACCGTCACGGTGCGCCTCACCGCGCCGGTGACGGTGACGGTTGAGCGATAAG
>CAYHSN010000438.1:1335-3471 GCA_964359235.1 uncultured Vicinamibacterales bacterium
GGTGCTGGGTGCGACATTCTGGTGCGGGGTGCTGGGTGCTGAGTGCCGCGTGCGAGGAACCTGACGAGCGTCAGCATCGTTTGATTGCTGCGGGACCGCGCACGCCGCAGTGGGCACTCGACACAGCACGCAGCACGTAGCACCCAGCACCAGGTCCGCACTCGTTATAATCCCCCTCATGACGTCGTTCGGCGACATGTCTCCCGAGGACTTCCGCCGCAACGCCTATCGCGTGGCCGACTGGATCGCCGACTACCTGAGCGGATCCGATCGCTACCCGGTGCTCTCGCGCGTCGAGCCGGGCGAGATCAAGGCCGCGCTTCCCGCGGCCGCGCCCGAGTCGGGCGAGCCCTTCGACGCCATCCTCGCTGACTTCGAGCGCGTCATCGTGCCGGGTCTGACGCACTGGAACCATCCCGGCTTCTTCGCGTACTTCGCGATCACCGCGAGTGCGCCGGGTGTGCTCGCCGAGTTCCTGTCGGCGGCGCTCAACCAGCAGGCCATGTTGTGGCGCACATCGCCGGCTGCGACCGAGCTGGAAGAGGTCGCGCTCGGCTGGCTGCGCCGGCTGCTCGGCCTGCCGGACAGATTCGAAGGCGTCATCTACGACACGGCGTCGATCGCGAGCCTGCACGGGCTCGCCGCCGCGCGCGAGTGGAAAGTGCCTGGTGTGCGCGAAGCCGGGCTTGCCGGGCGCAGCGAGGTCGGCCCGCTGCGCGTCTATTGCTCGGAGCACGCGCACTCGTCGATCGACAAGGCCGTCATCCTGCTCGGTCTCGGACACCGCGCGCTCCTGAAGATCCCGGCCGACGATCGCTTCCGCCTGCGTCCCGACGCGCTCGCCTCAGCCATCGTCGAGGATCGCGCGGCTGGACTGCTACCCATGGCCGTCGTGGCAACAGTGGGCACCACCTCGACGACGAGCGTGGACCCGGTGCCGGAGATCGCGGGGATCTGCGAGCGCGAGGGGATCTGGCTGCACGTGGATGCTGCGTACGCCGGCGTCGCCGCGCTCGTGCCTGGCTACCAGTGGACGCTCGCCGGCTGCGATCGCGCCGACTCCTTCGTCGTCAATCCGCACAAGTGGCTGTTCACGCCGTTCGATCTCAGCGCGTTCTACTCGCGGCGGATGGATGTGGTCCGCGCCGCGTTCGCGCTGACGCCCGAGTACCTGAAGACGGCCGAGGCGAGCCGAGTGAAGAACCTGATGGACACCGGCGTCCAGCTCGGGCGCCGCTTCCGCGCGCTGAAGCTGTGGATGATCCTGCGACACTTCGGCGCCGAGGGCATCCGCACGCGGCTCGCGGAGCACATGCGCCTCGCGCGCCTCTTCGCCGAGTGGGTGGACGCCGATCCCGACTTCGAGCGCGTCGCGCCCGTGCCGTTCAGCGTGGTGTGCTTCCGCGCCAGGCCCTCACAGGGAGAGCGGACCGAGACCGATCTGGAGAAACTGAACTCGGATCTGCTCGACGCGGTCAACGCCTCGGGCGAGGTCTTCCTGTCACACACGAAGCTCGACGGCCGCTTCGTAATCCGGCTGGCGATCGGGCACATCCGCACGGAGGAAAAGCACGTGCGCCGCGCGTGGGAGTTGTTGAAGGAGAACGCCTCGCAGTTAGCCGCCAAGAACTCCGCTGGAGCGAGGCGCGAGTAGTCAGCAGGCTTCGGGCTTCCGGTTTCGGGCTTCGGGCTGCGGGCCGCGCCCGGTGCCTGAAGCCTGCAGTCGGGGTAAAGGCGGGGTTTCAACCCCGCCGTCGATGGACCTGCCGCCGACATGCATCCGGCTCCCGGCCGCGCCCGTTCTTGACCGACTGTCGCGTGATCACAGGGCTCCAGCCCTGCGTCCCTCCGTTGTAGCGCCGGCGTAGCGCCGGACTTCAGTCCGGCCATCGGGCGCTGCCGGTCGGTCGCGGCGAGCTTGACGGCTGTCGCCCATTCCACGGCGAGGTGCTCGGTCGCGAATTTTCGCGTGTAAATCCGCTACGAAGCGATTCCCACAGGCCCCGAGGCTTGCAGCGTTACCCGGATTGCGTTCGTCGCGCCGAACCGAAGATCACGCGTGAAGGATTCGCTCCATCAGGACATCTTCCAGACTTCGTCGCCCGTCGAACACCCCGTGGATCTCCACGGTCCTGT
>CAYHSN010000439.1:0-3466 GCA_964359235.1 uncultured Vicinamibacterales bacterium
CGCCAATCGCCAATCGCCAATCAGCAATCAGCAATCCGACAATCCCAAGTCCCGAGTCCCTAGCCCCGAGCCCCGTTAGTATAATGCCCGCGAATGGACCGCATCGCCCACTACAACATCCTCGAGAAGATCGGCAGCGGCGGAATGGGCGAAGTCTATCGCGCGCGCGACACCAAGCTCGGTCGAACGGTCGCCATCAAGGTGCTGCCGCCGAGTGTCGCCGGCGACCGTGAGCGACGAGAGCGCCTGCTGCGCGAAGCGCGCACGGTTGCGGCGATTTCGCACCCGAACATCGCGACGCTGTTCCAGGCAGGCGAAGAGGGCGAGACGCTCTTCCTCGTGTGTGAATTCGTTCCAGGGCAGACGCTGCACGCCGCGATCGGCGGGCGGCCGATGAACACGCGCCGGGCCCTCGATCTCGCCATCCAGATCGCCGACGCCGTCTCCGACGCGCACGCGGCCGGGATCGTCCATCGCGACCTCAAACCCGACAACATCATCGTCACGCCCAAGGGCAACGCCAAGATTCTCGACTTCGGCCTGGCGACGTGGACGCACGGCGGCGCGGCGCGGCGGCAGGCGGCGTCGAGCGCCGACACGGCGCCGGGGCGCCTGGACGAAGCTCGAAGAGCGGAGTCTGGCGTCGTGCTGAGCACGCTGGCCTACATGTCGCCCGAGCAGGCGAGCGGCGGGCCGGTCGACGAGCGGAGCGACATCTTCTCGCTCGGTATCGTGATCTTCGAGATGCTGACCGGGCGGAACCCGTTCGTCCGGACCGGGGGCGGGCTGAATGCCGTGACGAGCATCCTGCGCGACCGGGCGCCCGCGGCGTCGAGCGTGAATCGCGATCTGCCGAAGGAGCTCGACCCGATTCTCGCAAAGACGCTCGAGAAGCACCCCGATGATCGATATCCGACGGCCGTGACGCTCGCGGCCGAGCTGCGATCGCTCGCCGCCATTCTCGACGTGCGGAGCGGCGCGAGCGAGCCGTCAGCGGTGGTCGTGCCCGTGGCGCCGCGGCGCGGCGTGCGGTGGGGTGGGATCGCCATTCTGCTCATGATCGGCGCGCTCGCGACCGGCGCCTGGCTCTCGCGCGATCAGCTCTGGCGCGCGTGGCGGCGGTACGCGCAGCCGCCGCCCGATCCGATCATCGCCGTGCTGCCGCTCGAGGTGGCCGAGGCGGGCGCCACGTATTTCGCGGACGGGCTCGCCGACGACCTGATCACACGGCTCGGCCAGACGCCGGGGATCAAGGTGCTCGGCCGTTCCGCCATGCGCGCGTACCGGGGCTCGAGTCCCGCAACGATCGCGGGAGAGCTGGGAGCCCGGGTCGTGCTGACCGGATCGGTGCGCCGCGACGGAGACGAGTTGCGCGTGACCGTCGAGCTCGTCGATCCGAAGGACGGCGTGCAGGTCTGGAGTCAACAGTTCGATCGGTCCGTGCGCAACGTCTTCGCGGTACAGAGCGACATCGCGGAGGCGGTCGCGCGCGCGCTGCGCGTGACGCTCGCGCCGAGCGCGACGCGCGCGCGCACGGCGTCGCGGCTGGTGGACGCGCGCGCGTACGATCTGTACGTGAAGGCGAAAGACGCGTCCGCGCGGCGCGACCGCCGCCGCGCCGCCGCGCTCTACGAGCAGGCGGTCGCCGCCGATCCGGGTCTGGCCGAGGCGCACGCGGGCCTCGCCGTGGCGCTTTACCTCGAGGCCATCGGCGGCGGCAACCCCTACGATCCCACGCTCCTCGCGCGTGTCCGCCGGGCCGCGACCGAGGCGACGAGCATCGATCCCGATCTGCCGGAGGCGCAGGTCGCGATGGGCCTGGCGGCGGAGCGCTTCTCCGACGCGCTCGCCCACATGCGGCGCGCCATCGACATCGATCCGACTTACGCCGAAGGCTTCCATCAGCTCGCCGATCAGATCCTGTCGATCGATCCGGCCCGCGCGATGACGTTCTATCGCCGGACGTTGGAGCTGGACGCCCGCATGGACGTGGTGAACCGGGTCGATCTCGGCGTCGCCTACGTGCTGCTCGGCCAGCCCGAGCGCGCCGAGGAAGAGATAGGTAAGGCGCTGACGGGGAACCCCACTGGCCTCGACGCGCGCCTGGTCCAGGGGATCGTCGGCCTGGCGCGGGGACGCGCCGACGCGATGGTGCGCGCGAGCACGCAAGCCGCCAGCACGCGCGCTTCGGCCGACGCGCCCGCCGCGGCGCTGGCCATCGCACGTATCCTGCAGGGTGCCGGCCGGTCCGACGAGGCGTTCGAGCTGATGCGGGCGGTCGTCGATCGCGCGCCAGGGTTCTGCGAGGGCCGGGCCGTGCTGGCCGGGTGGTTGATGGACCGCGGCGAGCGGATCGAGGCGCGCCGGATGGTCGACGAAATCTTCACCGAAGCCGACGCGCCCGAGGCCGCCGCACCGCTGGCGCGCTGCGCGGCCACGGCGGCCGCCGCGCTCGGGGACCCGGTCCTGACGGCGGGCTGGCTGACGCGCATCGCCGGCCGCGAGGAGGCGCTGCGCTGGTGGGGGCTGGAGATCGCAGGCACCACCGGCGACGTGCTCGCGCGGTTCCAGTTGTACCCCTGGAACAAGGTGGCCGGGACCGAGCCGATGAAGGCCGCGTTCGCAGAGATCGAGAAGGCCTACGCCCGCCTGCGCGCGGTCGCCGCGGAGCAGCTCAAGGGACTCCCGTGACCGCACCGTCTCTGCGATCTTCTTTGCTCACGTGGCGCAGCCCCTCGTAGCGCAGCCCTTTAGTAGGGCTGCATCCCCAGGTCGTAGCGCAGCCCTGAAGGCCTGCGCTACGACAGGACGCCTTTCAACCTCTCGCTGTCGATATTCGCACCCGACAGCATCACTGCCGCGGTGCGCCCGCGCACGTCGATCGTTCCGGCCAGCACGGCCGCGATCGCGGCGATGCCCGCGCCTTCGGCGATCAGGTGCTCGTGCGCGACGAGGCCGCGCAGGCCCGCGACGAGATCGTCCTCGCTCACCAGCACGAATCGATCGACGACGCGCCGCGCGATATCGAACGTGATGGTGTCGGGATCCAGGTTGCCAACCAGACCATCGGCGAGGCTCGGACCGACTTCAATCGGCACGATCCGGCCGGCCGCGAGGCCATCCGTGAACGGATGCGAGGCCTCGACCTCGACGCCAACCACCTCGGCGTGCGGCGCGATGGCCTTCACTGCACTCCCCATCCCTCCGATGAGTCCACCACCGCCGACCGGCACGATGACGGCGTCCACAGCCGGCAGGTCCTCGAGGATCTCGAGGCCGATCGTCCCGGCGCCCGACACGATGTCGGGATGGCTGAACGGCGAGAGCCACACGCCCGCGCCCGAGGCGGCGTGCGCCTTGGCCTGCCGCTCCGCCTCATCGTAATCGCGCGCGAGGCGGAGGTCCGCGCCGTGCGCGCGGATGGCGTCGAGCTTCGAGCGCGGCGCCGTCTCTGGCGCGTAGACGA
>CAYHSN010000440.1:0-3458 GCA_964359235.1 uncultured Vicinamibacterales bacterium
TTCTAATGAGAATTCGCGCGCTGCGACCTGCACGGCGCCTCCGACTGACCGGCCCGGATTATACTTAGGCGCGGCGAGGGTCCTCGCGTGATGAAAGAGGGGCGCCGAGATCTTCGCCTGACTGCTGACGTGGCCGATAGCCAGCGGCCGGCTGGCCGATGCTCACAACCTAGAGGGGCGAAAAGTTCCAAAGAAGGGTCACGCCCGAATGTGAGATGGGTTGAAGTGTGGAGGCAAAGCCGTCCCCCCGTCTGATCATCCTGATCCTGGAGGTCTTCCGTCGAGATCAGGCCTATCGAAGTCGGTAGAGCGACGCAGCGCGGGCCCTGACGAACTTCGAGCACCACCTTTGCTCTAGTCCCACAAGATCCCAAGGCACGGATTCTCCTCACGGTCCGGGCCTTCCAACCAAGGTGATCCCTTCCACGGCGTTGACTCGGCGGGATTCCGCGCCATACTAGCCTTGCCGAAGGTACGGGCGGCCGCGCCGCCCGGCACGCCCCTCGTCTGACAAGCAATGTGCACAGTGGGTCCTTGCGTCGCGACCAGGCGCAAGGCCACCCGGCCCAATGTCCTCGACGTATCCCTTGAGCCCGCAGGCCGCGCATGACGTTTGAGTCCGGCAGCCTGCTCCACGATCGCTACCGAATGCTGTCGGAGATCGGCCGCGGCGGGATGGCGCTCGTCTACCGCGCCCATGACGAGCTGCTCGATCGGCCGGTGGCGGTCAAGGTTATCGGCAAGCCCGACCTGACTCCCGCCGACCGGGAACGCCTGCTGCGCGAAGCCCGCCTGGCGGCGCGGCTCAACCATCCCAACATCGTCGCCGTCCACGACGCCGGGGAGATCGACGGCGTGCCCTACATCGTCATGGAGCTGGTCGAGGGAGAGTCGCTCTTCCATAGACCCCCGGCGGACCTCAGCCAGACCGTCGCCTTCGCCTCCCAGTTATGCGAGGCGCTGGCGCACGCGCACGACCAGGGCGTCGTCCATCGTGATCTCAAACCCGAAAACGTCCTGCTCACAGAGAAGGGCGAAGTCAAACTGACCGATTTCGGCCTGGCGCTGTCGCTGGCCTCGCGCATCACGAGCGACGGCCTGATCGTCGGGACAGTCTTCTACCTGGCGCCGGAGCAGGTGCAGGGGCTCAGGCTCGACGGCCGCAGCGACCTGTACGCCCTGGGCGTGCTGCTCTACGAGTGGACAACGGGCGAACTGCCGTTCACTGCGCCGGATACGTTGGGTGTCATCACTCAGCACCTGTACGCTTCGGTCGTCGCGCCTCGGGCGAAGGTCCCAGCCATCCCGGCTGCGCTCGACCGCCTGATCCTGAGCCTGCTCAGCAAATCGCCCGACGACCGGCCAGCCTCGGCCCTCGAGGTGTTGCAGGTCCTGCGCTCGCCGGACCTGATGCAGATCGACGCGAGCCGGGAAGCGGACGTGCCCCTCCTGGAGAGGATCGCCCGCGGCCGCATGGCCGGCCGTGAGGCGGAGCTCGGCCAGGCACGCGGCCTGTGGGCCAGGACCGTCGCCGGGAAGAGTCAGACGCTGCTCGTCGGCGGCGAGCCGGGCATCGGCAAGACGCGCCTGGTGCGCGAGCTGGTCGCGCTGGCCGAGGTTTCCCGCGGCCGGGTGCTGCAGGGTTGGAGTTACGCGCAGGCGGCCCAGCCCTTCGGCCCGATCAAGCAGATCCTGCGCGGCGCCTTCGAAGACATGGCTGAGGCGGTCGCTGGTGCGCCGGAGTTCGTCGTGGCCGATCTGGTGACGCTGGCCCCGGAGTACCACGCGCGCTTTCCGGACGTCGCCCTCAAGCCGTCGGTCGACACGGCCGAGGAGCGGCAGCGGCTGTTCGAGAGCATGGCCGTCTTCCTCTCGCTGCTGAGCGAGCGCACCCCGGTGTTGCTGGTGCTGGAGGACGCGCACTGGGCCGACAGCGGCACGCTGTACATGCTGCGTCATCTCGTTCAGCAGACGCGCGAGCGGCGGGTGATGTTCGTCCTGACCTTCCGTGACGCCGAACCGTCGCAGGCTCCGGCGTTGCACGAGGTGCTACACGATTTCCGGCGCGAGCGCCTCGCCACCTCGCTGTCGCTCGAAAGGCTCGATCGCCGCCAGACGGAGGCCATGTTGACCGCGCTCCTCGGCGAGAGCGCTGCGCCCAACCTCGTCGAGGAGGTCTTCCGCGTGACGGAGGGCAACCCGTTCTTTGTCGAGGAGGTGTGCAAAGGCCTGGCGGAGAGCGGCGGTCTGGTCCACGCCGATGGTCGCTGGCAGGCGCCGGGGCGGAAGAGGCTCGCCATCCCGGTAAATGTGAAAGTCGCCATCGAAGGCCGGCTGCGCCTGATGCCGCCCGAGACACAGCAGGCGCTGGAGCTGGCGGCGATCCGCGGACGTGATTTCGAACTGGAGGTCATCCGGCGGGCGGCCGGAATGGAGGAGATTTCCATCGTCGATGCGCTGGAGACTGCCGAGCGGGCCCAGATCATCGAAGAGATTCCTGGCGAGGACGGGCGGCGATACGCCTTCACCCACACGCTCATCCCGGCGGCGATGGTCGACGAGATGCGCTCGGCGCACCGGCGCGGCCTGCACGCCAGGATGGCCCCCGTCCTGGAGGCGCTGCACCCGGACGAGTACGAAGCCCTGGCGCACCACTACCGAGCGGCCGGCGAACCGGCCAAGGCCGCCGACTACCTGTTGAAGGCGGGCGAGCGGGCGCACACGCTGTACGCCCTTCACGAGACGATCGCGGACTACGCCGCCGCCCTCGAGCTGCAGGTGGAGTCGAAGCAGAACGATGCGGCGGCGCGCACGCTGCTTCGGCTGGGGCTTGTCTACTCTGCCGATTTCCAGTTCGACAAGGCGCAGCAGGCCTACGAACAGGCCTTCGACCTGTGGGAGCCGCTGTGGCAATCGGAAGGGACGTTCGAGGGGGTGGAGCCGCCGGTGACGCTGCGCTTCGCCGTCGATGAACCGCTGACCCTCGATCCCGGCATGGCCGGCGAGGACGTCTCGGCCTTCATCCTCGGCCAGCTCTTCGAGGGGCTGCTCGAGGTCGACGAGGCGGCGGGGGTCGTGCCGGCGCTGGCCCAGCGCTGGGACGTCTCGGAGGACGGCCGGCGCTACACCTTCCATTTAAGAGAGGGGCGACGGTGGAGCGACGGATCGCCGCTGACCGCCGGCGACTTCGAGTACGCGTGGAAGCGGAATCTGGCGCTCGGCTCCACCTCCCCGGCGCCTCTCTTGCTCAACCTCATCGTCAACGCCCGCGCCTGCGCCGAGGGAAAGGTTCCGTCGTCGGAGGTCGGGGTGCGGGCGGTGGACGACCTGACGTTAGCCGTCCGGCTCGAGCAGCCGGCGGCCTTCTTCCCGCTGCTGCTCACGCATTCCGTCACCTACCCGCTGCCGCGCCGCGTGGTGGAGGGGGAGCGCCAGCCGTGGACCGCGGTCGAGAACCT
>CAYHSN010000441.1:0-3445 GCA_964359235.1 uncultured Vicinamibacterales bacterium
GGCGCGCCCGTGTTCGATCAGTGGTTCGCGCGCCGGCCCAGCACGACGCGCGAGGAGTTCCTGGCGAAGACGGGGCTGCCGGCCGACCGGCCGTTCTTCCTGTATCTCTGCTCGTCGGCGTTCATCGCGCCGAACGAGTCGGACTTCGTGACGGCGTGGCTCCGAGCACTCCAATCCGCGCCCGACCCGCGCGTGCGCGAGGCGGCGGTGCTCATCCGGCCGCATCCCGAGAACCTGCAGCCGTGGCAGCGGTTCGAGTTCGACGAGTTCCCGAACGTCGTGCTGTGGCCCCGCGGCGGCGCGAATCCGGTCGACGCGGCGTCGAAGAACGACTTCTTCGATTCCATCTATCACAGCATCGCGGCGGTGGGGATCAACACGACCGCGCAGATCGAGGCCGGCATCGTCGGCCGCCCGGTCTACACGATCAAGAGCGAGGAGCACGAGGGCACGCAGGAAGGGACGCTGCACTTCCACTACCTGCTCAACGAGGGCGGCGGCCTCGTGCACTACGCGCAGGATTTCGACGAGCACGTGCGGCAGCTCGCCGGCGCGCTCGACCGGACCGACGAGGATCGGCAGAAGCTCCGGAACTTCGTGCAGGCGTTCGTGCGGCCGAAGGGGCTCGACGTGGCGGCCACGCCGCTCATGGTGGACGGCATCGAGGCGCTCGGCGCGCTCGGGCGGCGCGAGCGCCGGCGGATGCCAATCTGGCTCTATCCGCTGCGGTGGGCGCTGTACCCGGTCGCGATCGGCATGAAGATCGGGCGGCAGTTCACGCGCACGCAGCGCAAGCGCGAGCGCCAGCTCCGGCCGCTCACGCTCGTCGGGATGCTCCTCCAGCCGATCTTCCGGCTGCTCGATGTCCTGTTGCGATGGCGCCCGATGAAGAGCTTCGTGAAGAAGTACGTCGTGCCGCGTGTGATGCCGCGCATGATGGACGCCGAGACGGCGACCGAGGAGATGGTCGCCATCCCGCGCATCGTCGACAAACTGCACCACAGCACGCGCCCGCTCATCGTCGGGCCGTGGTTGAGCGAGGTCGGCTTCGAGGTGCTGTACTGGATTCCGTTCCTGAACTGGGTGAAGACCTACCGTCACTTCGACCCCGAGCGGCTGGTGATCGTGTCGCGCGGCGGGGCGGCGCCGTGGTATCAGGGCATCGGGGCGCGCTACGTGGATCTGTTCGACTTCTTCACGCCCGAGCAGTTTCGCGCGAAGAACGAGCAGCGCATCACCGACGGCAAGCAGAAGCAGCGGATCATGTCGGAGTTCGACCGCGAGATCCTGAAGATGGTCAAGCTGTCGATCGACGCCCGCGACGCCGAGGTGCTGCACCCGATGTACATGTACCGGCTCTTCCATCCCTACTGGAAGAGCCAGGCCTCGATGAACCTGATCGAGAACTTCGCGTCGTTCCAGCGGATGCCGCCGATCGACGCGTCAGACCTGAACGGCGCGCTGCCGGACGACTACGTGGCGGTGCGCTTCTACTTCAACGACAGCTTCCCGGAGACCGAGGACAACCGGACGTTCGTGCGCCACCTGCTGGCGCGGCTGACCGAGACGACCGACGTGGTGCTGCTCAACCCGGGCGTGCACCTGGACGACCATTGGGACCTCACGCCCGACGTGACGCGCCGGGTGCACACGATCGAGCACCTGATGGAACCGCGCAACAACCTGAACATCCAGACGAAGGTCATCAGCCGGGCGCGCGCGTTCATCGGCAACTACGGCGGCCTGTCGTACGTCGCGCCGCTCTACGGCGTGCCGTCGCTCGCGTTCTACTCGAACCCGGACGGCTTCTCGATCCACCACCTCGAGCTGGCGCACCGCGTGTTCGCGAAGATCAAACGCGGCTCGTTCGTCGTGCTCGATGTGCAGGCCGTCGATCTCGTCAACCTGGCCGTGAGCGGCGTCGCGACGCCGGCGGCCGGCGCGGCGCCATGACGTCTCCCGCCATGAAATTCCTCTTCGTCCTGCAGTACCCGGGTTACCTCCGCTACTTCGATTCGGTGATTCGTCTGCTCGCCGAGCGGGGGCACCACGTGGTCGTCGCCTACGACAGCCCGCACAAGCAGCCTGAGGGCGCCGAGGCCCTTCGCGACGCGGAGGGAACGATCGAGCAGATCGGCCGTACACCAACGCGCGGCGACCTGTGGGGACCGGTGGGCCGGGCGGTGCGCGGCACCATCGACTACGCGCGCTACCTGCACCCGCGGTACGCCGACTCGCCGTATCTCCGCGATCGGATGCGCAAGGCCCTGCCGCCGTTCGCCGCCTTTCTGGGCCGCTACACGACGGCGGGCGAGCCGGCGACCAGGCGGCTGATTCGCTGGCTGACGAGGCTCGAATGCGCCATTCCGAGCAGTCTGGCCATCGAACACTACCTCCGATCGATCGCGCCCGACGCGCTCGTTGTCTCGCCGCTCGTGACCGACCAATGCCCGCAGGTGGATTTCGTCAAGAGCGCAAAGGCGCTCGGCATCCGCAACGCGCTCTGCGTGGCGAGCTGGGATCACCTGACGACCAAGGGCCTCATGCGGATCGACCCCGATCTGGTCGCCGTGTGGAACGAGGAGCAGAAGACCGAGGCCATCGAGTTCCACGGCACACGCCCGGATCGTATCGTCGTCACCGGCGCGCAGAACTTCGACCGCTGGTTCAACCGGCCGCCGAGTCTCGATCGCGAGGCGTTCTGCCGGAAGGTTGGGCTGCGGCCCGACCGGCCGTTCGTGCTGTTCGTTGGATCGACGGCGTCGATCTCGGCGCCCGAAGCCGAAGAGGAGTTCGTGCGGCGCTGGGCGCACGCGGTGCGGAGCGGCCTGACCGGCAGCGTCGGGGAGGCCGGCATCCTCATCCGGCCGCACCCGTACAATTCGGCGCACTGGGAGGAGATCGATCTCGCCGACCTCGACAACGTGGCCGTCTACCCGAAGAGCGGCGCCAACCCGGTGAACGAGCGGGATCGAGCCGACTACTTCGATTCGCTCTATCACAGCGCGGCCGTCGTGGGCGTGAACACGACGGCCATGATCGAGGCCGCCATCATCGGCCGGACCGTCCACACCGTGCTGGCCGACGAGTTCAGCGATACCCAGGGGGGCACGCTCCACTTCCGGTATCTCCTGCCCGACCAGGGTGGCTGCGTCCGGGTGGCGACGTCGCTGGACGAGCACGTCGGTCAGCTCGTCGAGACGCTCGAGTCGCCCGATCGGAATCGCGAAGCGCTCGGCCGCTTCGTCAACTCGTTCGTTCGGCCGCACGGGCCCGACGTGGCCGCCACGCCCCTTCTCGTCAACGCGCTCGAGCGGCTCGCCGAACGGGGTCGGGCCCGTCCGGAACGCATGCCGCTCCGCTTCTACCCGCTGCGCGCGCTGCTGTGGACGGCCGGCGCCATCGCGGTCTACCGCGACTGGGATCGGCTGCGTCGCGACGTGCG
>CAYHSN010000442.1:0-3444 GCA_964359235.1 uncultured Vicinamibacterales bacterium
TGCCGAACGGCAAGCGTCAGTCTGCCGAACGGCGAGCGTCAGTCTGCCGAACGGCGAGCGTCAGTCTGCCGAACGGCAGGCGTCAGTCTGCCGAACGGCAAGCGTCAGTCTGCCGAACGGCAAGCGTCAGTCCCGAACGGTATGGATCTCCTCCTGGCCCACGCCTACTTCCTCTCCGAAGACCCGCAGGAGCGGGAGGTGATGAAGCCCTACCCGCCGCTCGGCCTGCTCTATCTATCGTCGCATCTCAAGCGGCAGGGGATTGGCGTCTCGATGTTCGACGGCACGTTCCGCTCGCCGGCCGAGTTCGCCGCGCTCGTCCGGCGCGAGCGCCCGTCGATCGTCGGTCTGTACAGCAATCTGATGACGAAGCGGCACGTGCTCGGCCTCATCCCCGAGTGCCGCCGCGCGGGCGCGCGCGTCGTGGTCGGCGGACCCGATCCGCCCTACTACGCCGAGGACTATCTCGATCACGGCGCCGACATCGTCGTCATCGGCGAAGGCGAGCGCACGCTCGAGGAACTCGTGCCGCGGCTCGTCGCGCGCCCGGGCTCGCGCGATCTGGCCGGCGTGGCGGGCCTGGCCTATCGAGACGAATCGGGACACTTCGTGCGCACGACGCCCAGACCGCTCCTGCCCGATCTCGACGCGCAGCCGTTTCCAGACCGGGAGGCGGTTGACATCGAGGCATACCTGCACGCGTGGCGCATGCGCCACGCCGTGGGCTCGGTCTCGCTTGTCACGGCGCGCGGCTGTCCGTACACGTGCGCCTGGTGCAGCCGCTCGGTGTACGGCGAGACCCATCGCCGACGGTCGCCGGCCAACGTCGCCGACGAGGTCCAGCTCATCGTCGATCGCTACCAGCCCGACATGCTGTGGTACGCGGACGACGTGTTCACCATCCACCACGGGTTCATCGCGAAGTACGCGGCGGAGCTGGCGCGGCGAGGGATCAGGGTGCCCTTCGAGTGCATCTCGCGGGCGGAGCGGATCGACGAGCCGGTCGCGGAGGCGCTGGCGCGCATGGGGTGCTCCCGCCTGTGGATCGGGTCGGAGAGCGGCTCGCAGTCCGTGCTCGACGCGATGGATCGGCGCGTGCGCGTCGAGCAGGTGCAGCACGCGACGCGCCTGCTCCGCACGCGCGGCATTCAGGTCGGCATGTTCATCATGCTCGGCTACGAAGGTGAGGATGTCGCCGGCCTCGAGGCCACGATCGCGCACCTGAAGCGCGCCGCGCCCGACGTCTTCCTCACGACGGTGGCGTATCCCATCAAGGGCACGCCGTACTACGACCGCGTGAACGGTCGCGTCATCCGCCGCGGACCGTGGTCCGCGACGACTGATCGCGATCTCGTCGTCAGCGGGCGGCGCGGGCGGCGCTACTACAGCTTCGCGCGGCGCTGGATTGCCTCGGAGGTCGCGCGCGATCGCCTCTGGCGCGAGGGGCGCTACCTGCGGGCGGCGCGCGCGGCGCTCTCGGCCGGCGCCGGGCGACTCGGCATGGCCCTAACGAGCCTGAAGACCCTGGGCGCGGAGCGGAGCGGGGCGGAGGGGTCCCCGCGAGCGAGCGCGCCAGGCGGGGTGCAGGGGCCTTCGCGAGGCTTCGGCCACCTTGGACGAAGCTCGAAGAGCGAAGTCCAGGGGTCCCCGCCGATCATGAGTGAAGAGCGAGAGTCATGATCGTCCTGCTCAACCCGTGGAGCACGCCGTCGCGGAAGACGCCGCTGCCGATGTCGCTGCTGGCGTTGGCGTCGACGCTCGACGGCGAGTTCGACTACGAGATCGTCGACGGCAACGTGGTCGCCGATCCGATCGCGCCGATCGTCGAGCTGGCGCGGCGCCGGCCGCTCACGGGCGTCGGTGTCACGGTCATGCCGGGCCCGCAGCTCGCCGGCGCCGTTGATGCGTCGCGCCGCCTCAAGGCGGCGCTGCCGGGCGTGCCAATCGTCTGGGGCGGCTACTTCCCGTCCCAGCACGCGGAAGCCTGCCTGCGCGACCCCGCCGTGGACTTCTGCGTGCACGGCCAGGGCGAGCTGACGTTCCTCGCACTCGTCCGGACGCTCGCGCGCGGCGGCGCCTTCGCGTCGATTCCTTCGCTCAGCTACAAGGACGGCGATGCGGTCCGCCGCACGCCGCGCGGGCCGCTCGCGCCGCTCGACGAACTGCCGGACTGGCCGTACCACCGCGTGCCGATGGAGCGCTACATCCATCGCCACTACCTCGGCGACCGCGTGGGCGCGCACCATTCGTCGTTCGGCTGCCCGTTCGCGTGCAACTTCTGCGCGGTCGTCGAGATGTCGAACCGCCGCTGGGTGGCGCAGTCGCCGGCGCGCGTCGCGCGGATTCTCGAGTGGCAGCGCGATCGCTACGGCATCGACGCCGTGCAGTTCCACGACATGGACTTCTTCATCTCGGAGCCGCGCACGGCCGAGATCGCCGAACGGATCGCGCCGCTCGACCTCACCTGGTGGGCGCTCGGGCGCGTGGACGAGCTGATGCGCTACAGCGACGCGACCTGGCGCGCGATGAAGCGGAGCGGCCTGAAGATGGTGTTCTGCGGCGCCGAGTCGGGCTCGGACGCCGTGCTGTTCCGGATGAACAAGGGGGGGCGGGCCGGCGTGACCCTGACGATCGAGCTGGCCCGCCGCATGCGCGATTACGGCATCGTCCCCGAGTTCTCGTTCGTCGTGGGCAACCCGCCGGATCCGGTCGAGGACGTGCGCCGGACCACCGCGTTCATCAGGCAGATCAAAACGGTGAATCCGGCGACCGAAGTCATTTTGTACACGTACACGCCCGTGCCGCTCGACGGCGCGCTGTACGACCAGGCGCGCGCGATGGGCTTCCGGTTTCCCGAAACGCTCGATCAGTGGCTGAGCGGCCCGTGGCGCCAGTTCGCGCTCCGGCGCGACCCGCGCACGCCGTGGCTGCACTCGAGCTGGCGCGCGGCGCTGCGCGACTTCGAGAGCGTGCTGAACGCGTACTACCCGACCGTGACCGACACGCGCATCACGCCGCTCCGGCGCGCGGCGCTGCGTCTGCTCGCGGGCTGGCGGTACCGGCTCGAGTGGTACGCGTTTCCGCTGGAGCTGCGCGCGTTTCACCGGCTGGTCGGCTACCAGCGGCCGGAGACGACGGGGTTCTAGTTGAGAACTGAGAACTGAGAACTGAGAACTGACAACTGACAACTGAGAGCACGTGAAGAAATCGCCCCGTACGTAGCGCGCATCTTCAGATGCGCCCGACAGGCCGGACTAAAGTCCGGCGCTACGGCGATTTCTTCTCAGGCTCTGAGAATTGAGAATTGGTGACGGCTGAAGACTGAGGACCGAGGACCACAGAACGATGAGGCGCGGGTTCTGGCGGCGGATGAGGCAGAGCGGGCCGGTGGTGCTCGACGCGCGCGAGGCCTACGCGCGGTGGGCGCCGGCGTACCCGCCGCGC
>CAYHSN010000443.1:0-3437 GCA_964359235.1 uncultured Vicinamibacterales bacterium
GGCATTATCACTTCGCGGTCCGACCCTGTACGCAGGCGCGCGGGAATGAGAAGGGCTACGCTTCACACTGCACCTCCACCGACGCGTGCGGCACGACCACGGGCCGGCGCCGAGGATCTGACAGTTTACACCCTCGCATTTTAATTGGCCGCAGCGGTCCAGGGTCTTCGTACAGCGATTCGTGTTTGTCGTTGTAATGATGCGCGCGCACCAGACCGGCGCGGGCCCAGTTCTTCACGGTGCACGTATCGATGTCCAGCGCCCGCGCGGTCTCGTCCAACGTGAGCCAGCCGTGGTCGCGGAGGCGATCGTAGCGGGACCGCAGGTGATAGTCGTGTCGCAGCCGCGCGACAAGGGTCCCATAGAAGGGACGTCCGGCGCCCGAGAGGTACCCCTCGGCGTTGAGGCGCGTCGCAATCTCCCCATCCGTGCAGGCCTCGATCAACCGATCGATTTCGGCGACGACGGCGGGGCTGGTCTGGCGCTGTTGCCACGCGGCAAGTGCGAGGGGCAGGCGCAAGCTGCGTGTCGCCCCACCCCGGAAGCGGACATGCGCCGTCAGGCTGTCCGCCTCTTTGATCAGCGTGACGTCGTCGAGCAGCAGGCGCACCATCCGCTTGCGTTCCCGATTGGGCGTGTCGGGGTGGGCCCAGAGTTGCGGGAAGTCGAGGGCGACGGCGTGCAGGCGCGCCTGCGTCGGGGCGTCCGGCCGACAGGTGTCCGCCGCGTGGTGCCGGTCGTAGATCGCTTGCGCGTCGGCCACCGCCCGCAACGCGTGATTCCACAGCGCTTCCAACTCGGCCGCGACGAGACGGTTGTCGGGGTCGACTCGGGCGTAGCGGCGTCGCGCCAGGTCCGCCTCATATTGCGCGCGGTCGACATGCTGTCGGCGCAAACGGTCTGCCTCCTCCGCACGCGCCTCGAGCTCCTGTTGTACCGCCAGGGTGAGTGCGATCGTGGTGGGCGTCACCGTCTCGCACAGCAGGCGGCCGATCGCGGCATCCAGCCCCTGGCCCCGGATACTCTGGCAGATGGGCACCCCGTGTTCAATCCCCGCGCGCTGGCAGACATAGGTGGGCCAGAGACCGTCGCGCGTCTGGTGGTACCGCACCGTCATCCGGTCGCCGCACCGGCCGCAGAGGGCGAGCCCTTGTAGCAGCGCCGGCCCCTCCCGCGCCGGACTCCGCCGACGATCCGCGCCCACCGCTTGCGCGTTCGCGTGCAGGCGGCGTTGATGATCCTCAAACGCGTCCCATGTGATGTACCCGGGATGCGCGTCACGGATGAGCGCCGTCCACTCTTCGCGGGGCACACGTTCGGACACGTAGCCGACCTCGGCGTGGTGCCGCTGTCGGGTCCGTCCAAAGAAGAACGCGCCGGCATACCGGGGGTTGTGCAAGAGGCTCAACACGTGGGAGTGATCCAGCGGGGCCCACAGCACCTCGGGGTCTCGGCGCGAACCTCGACGGGGGCGCCGGGGAAAAAGCAAGTGCTGGGTGGCGAAGGCCTTGACGGTCGCCGTGGCCGACCCGGTGCGCTCGAAGGTGGCAAAGAAGGTGCGCAGCGTCCCTTGGACCTGCTGATCGGGATGCAGCACCACGCGGTTCGCCGCGTCGTAGACGAACCCGATCGGCAGGGGCGCTTCGAGCTCCCCGCGGCGCGCTTTGCTGAGAATGCCGCCCCGCAGCCGCGCGCGCAGCACGTGCAACTCCGCCTCGCTCATCGTCCCTTTCAAGCCGAGCAGCAGGCGGTCATTGAAATGGGCCGGATCGTAGAGGCCATCCTCATCGAGGATCAGCGTGTCGGTGAGGGCGCAGATTTCCAGCAGGCGATGCCAGTCCGTTGAGTTCCGTGCCAGGCGCGAGACCTCCAGACCCATCACCAGCCCGGCGCGCCCGAGACCGACGTCGCGCACCAGGCGTTGGAAGCCTTCGCGATCCGCGCTCGACGCCCCCGACTGCCCTTGGTCGCTGTCGATCACGACGACCTGCTCGGCCGGCCAGCCCAGGGCGATCGCGCGTTGTCGCAACGCGTACTGGCGGTGGGTGCTCTCGGTGTTTTCCAGCACCTGGCGCAAGGTCGACTGGCGCACATACAGGTACGCGGCGCGGCGCAGGTGGCGCGGCGTGACTTTGTCGACGGGCGTGCGACTGTTATCCATGGACGACCTCCGCAGACACGGCCGTGGCCATCTGGGCCCAGATGGCCACCAATTCCCAGTACTGCGCCTCGACGGCCCCCTCCGGCGCGGGCTCGCGGGACGGAGAGGAGACCCGATCGGGCGACGAGGTGCAACAGACCTCCATCCACGCCCGCACCCCGGCGCGCAGCACCACCCCGAGTCCGGCGACGATCACCGGTGGGCGCGCCACCACGGCCGCGCGCAGCGTCTCGTAGGCCGTCCCCAGATCGACGGGCGGCGTCGGCCGCGTTAGCGCCGTTTTTTTTCCTGGCGCCGCAGCGCCCGCTCGAGACTGCGTGGATGGACCGTCACGCCGAAGCGCGCCTGCACCCGCTGGGCCAAGGCCCGCGCCCCGAGGGCCTCGGTGGCGCGCAGGTCGGTGACGAAGGTCATGACGGTGTCGTCCAGTTTGTGGGCGTGCCGCGGGCCCCGTTTCTGCGGCAGCAAACCCGGCAGGCCGCGAGCCCGAAACGCGGCCTGCGCCTGATAGAACGTCGGGCGCGACATGCCGCTCGCGGCGGCGGTCGTCCCGACGGCCTGTCCCTCGACGCGCGTGCGTCGGAGCATTTCGTACTTGACCTGCACCAGGTCGCGTCGATCGAAGAAGGCGTGCGTGTCGAACAGGGGATCGCGCACCGCCTCGGGTCGAGGGTGCAACGCGCCCTGGGCGCGGAGCGCGGCGAGTTTGGGATCGGAATGGCCAGGCATGGTATTGACAATGATGCCGCATACGCTCGCCACTGTCAAGGCAGATACGTCCACAATCGTGTATTAAAGCCATGTATCGCCATGTCACCGCCAGGGAACGCCAGCAATGCGGCATAATTGTCTTAACAATAGCGGCGCAATTTGCTTAACATCCATCACGCCACCTCCGAGCCGTCTGGCGTCGACACGCGGCCGCGATTGACGTCGGCCATCTGCGCCAGCAGTTCCGCCAGCGCCAGCAGATCCTCGAAGCGGACGGCCGCGCGACCGGCGCTCACCACCACGAACGGATCGGCCGGCGCGGCGTCGGTCCATGCGGCGGGCAGACGCTGCCAGCGGCCCTCGTCGTCGTGGACATAGACCCGGTCTTCACCCCAGGTCTGCCGATAATCCAGCAACGCAAACGCCCGACCACAGAGCGGGTGGAACGGATGCGTCACACGAACGGTTCGTGCGGAACCGTTCACCAAGAGTGCATTTGACGGCGTTGTCGAAGGGGAAGGTCGAGCGCCAGATCCGGTACCTCCGCGATGCGTTCTTCGCCGCC
>CAYHSN010000444.1:0-3437 GCA_964359235.1 uncultured Vicinamibacterales bacterium
GTACGTGCTGCGGAAGATCATGCGGCGCGCCATGCGCCACGGGAAGAAGCTCGGACTCCAGGAGCCGTTCCTGGCCGGCCTGGTCGACGTGCTGGTTCGCGAGATGGGCGGTGCGTACCCCGAACTCGACCGCAACCGCGACGGCGTCGTCCAGGTCGTGCGCAGCGAGGAGGACCGCTTCGACGCGGTGCTGACGAACGGGCTGCCGCGCCTCGAGGAGGTGCTCGACCGGGCTGCCGCCAGTGACGGCACCGTGCCGGGTGACGAGGTCTTCCGGCTCTACGATTCACTGGGTGTCCCGCTCGACTTCATCGAAGACCTGGCCGGGCAGCGGTGTCTGAAGATCGATCGCGCCGGCTACGAACAGGCCATGGAAGCGCAGCGCAGGCGCGCCCGTGCCGGCAGCAGCTTCAAGGCGGGCGCCGAGGGCATGACCTGGCAGATCTCCGACGAGCGCCAGCGTGAACTCGATCTGGCAGGCGACCAGTTCGAGGGCTACGAGCGGACGCGGCTGGACGGCGCGGTGGTCGTGGCGCTGTTCGACGAATCGGGAGCGGAGATCGAGGTCCTGGACGCGGGCCGCGACGGCTATGCCGGGCTCAACCGGACGCCCTTCTACGTCGAGGCGGGCGGCCAGGTCTCCGACACCGGCGAGATCCGCGGCGCGCGCGGGGCGGCTGGCGTCCGCGCGATGCTCAAGGTGAGCCGGTGGCCGCGCCTGCACCTCGTCCACGTGCGATCGGGCTCGCTCCGGCGCGGCGAGATCGTGACCGCGACCGTCGACGAGCGCGCGCGCGACGCGACGCGTCGGAATCACACGGCCACCCACCTGCTGCACGCCGCGCTGCGGTCGGTGCTCGGTTCGCACGTGAAACAGGCGGGCTCGCTCGTTGCGCCCGATCGCCTGCGCTTCGACTTCGTCCACTTCACAGCGTTGACCACCGAAGAGATCGAGCGCATCGAACGGCTCGTCAACGAGCAGATCTGCCGGAACACGCCCGTGCACACGGACATCACGGCCACTGAAGAGGCTATCGCGGCCGGCGCCATGGCGCTCTTCGGCGAGAAGTACGGCGACCGCGTGCGCGTCGTGTCGGTGCCGGGCTTCTCGATGGAGCTCTGCGGCGGCACGCACTGCCGCGCCACCGCCGACATCGGCTTTTTCACCATCACCGAGGAGTCGGGCATCGCGGCCGGCGTGCGCCGCATCGAGGCGCTGACGGGCGCTGACGCGGTTGCGCATCACCAGCAGGCCCGGCGGGTGCTCGACCGCCTGCTCGAGACGCTCTCGACGAGCGGCGATCAGGCCACTGAGGCCGTCAAGCGCCTGCAAGCCGACGTGAAGCGACTCGGTCGAGAGAACGAGCAGCTCAAGCTGAAGCTCGCGCTCGGCGGTGGCACGGCGGTCGCGCAGGACGACACCATGGACGTCGGCGGCGTCAAGCTGATCGCGCGCAAGGTGGCGGGACTCGAGAAAGGGCCGCTGCGCGGCCTCGCCGACTCGCTCCGCGATCGCCTCACGAGCGGCGTCGTCATTCTCGCGTCGGAGACCGATGGCAAGGTCGCGCTCGTCGTGGCCGTGTCGAAGGACCTCACCGACCGGATTCACGCCGGCACGATCGTCAAACAGATCGCGCCGATCGTCGGCGGCGGCGGCGGTGGGCGTCCGGATTTTGCGGAGGCCGGCGGCAAGAACCCGGCAGGCATCGACGAACTGATCGCGAAGAGCCCGGATATCGTGCGCGCGATGCTCGGGAAGTGACGGCGCCATTCCCGCCGTGGGACTCGGGGCTGGAGAAGGAACGGGGAACGAGAAGCGAGGAATGAGGGACGGGGCTCGGGGCCTGGGGCAGGCCCAAGGTAGAGGCGGACCTTCAGAGGCTGTGAACAAACCGCCAGCTATCAGCTCTCAGCTTTCAGCACCAGTCACGAGAATCCCGGTGGTTCTCCGAGGCGGGCGCGCACTGACGGCTGATGATGGCTGAGAGCTGAGTAATTCACGAGCTCTTCAGGTCCGCCGACGGAGATCTCGATGGACGAACTTTCGCGACGACGGTTTCTCGAGTCGGCGGGGACATTCGCGGGCGCGTCTCTCATCCGCCCGCCAGGCGCCGGAGCCCGGCAGGCGGCGGACAGGGTCGCCGCGATCACGCTCGCCGGCGCCGACTACGTCAGGTTCCTGCCTCTGGCCGCAGGCGACGTGCTCCTGAAGGGGGCGACGTTGACGTGGCTGCGCGGCGATCGCAGCGAGATGTTGCGACGGGCCTTGTCCGACTCGACGGTTGACGGCGGAGAAGGGTCGATGGCGCAGCATCTGCTTCGCATCGATCGCGGCGATCGGTCCATGGTCGCGGTGCCGGTGTTTCTGCTCCGCAACTTCACGGCGCGCGACATCTACACGCTGAAGGGCTCGTCACTGACGCCAGCCGGACTGAACGGCCGGCGGATCGGCATCTACAACTGGGCGGCGAGCGGCGCGATCTGGTACCGGCATCTGGTCCGCTACTTCAAGCAGGATCCGGCGGCCGTGAAGTGGGTCGTGGGCGGTCCCGACCTGGCGACGCCGGTCAACGTCGGCGTGCCGCTACCGGCCAATGTGACGCTTGCCCCATCAGGGAAGTCGCTGAGCGATCTGCTTCTCGCGCGCGAGATCGACGCGTTCTTCGCGCCGTTGCCGCCGAAGCAGTTCCACCTAGTGGACGGCCCCATCGTCCGGCTCGTCCCTGACTTCCGCTCGGTTGAGAAGCGCTACTTCACCGAGACCCGGTGCTATCCACCCCAACACGTGCTCCTGCTTCGCCGGCAGACCTGGGAGAAGAACCCGTCGATCGGCGAGCGGCTCGTGGAGACTTTTCAGCGGTGCGAAACGAAGTTCCACGGCAGCCAGCGGCTCTATCCTTACGGCACGCCCTGGCAGAGCGCCGAGATCGAAGAGACGGAGCGACTGATGGGCCAGGACTTCCACGCGCATGGCCTCGAGAAGAACCGCCGAGCCGTGGACGTGTTCTGCCAGTCGGCGTTCGACGATGGGCTGACGAAGCGTCGCGTGACGGTCGAGGAGTTCTTCGCGGAGTTCCTGACAGGCTGACTCCGCGCCTGCGCTATCTATCCCCCGCCGGGAGCGAGGTCACAGGCCAAGCCGCCGCCTAGCCTCGTCGTGAGGAATGCCCTTGCCTGCGTCGAGTTCAGCCAGCCCCGCCTCGATCTTGGCGAGGAAGACCAGCCGCTCAATCGCTCAATCGCGTCGTCGAACGTGGCGTCCTTCGGCAGATCCTGGAGCGCCTCGATGATCCGGTCCCGTGTGCTCTGCTGCGGCATGTCTTCCAGAATTGTGGCCCTACGATGCCTTCTTGTGACGCGCAGTTCGCTTCGGCAGCTCACGAATGAGGGGCTGTCCGCTCTCGTCTTCATGCTGGCGGATGGTCGCCGCGATCCGG
>CAYHSN010000445.1:0-3436 GCA_964359235.1 uncultured Vicinamibacterales bacterium
CCGCCGCCGGTGCGGCTCTTTCGCTCGCAAGCCCTCTCCGGTTTTGACGCATTAGGGCTAACAGCCGGCCGAAGGTCGGCAACAAGTAGGATCTACCGATGCTCAACGCACACATCAAGCGGCTACGACACGACGTGACCCTGCCGACCTACCAGACGTCCGAATCCGCCGGGTTCGACCTGGCCGCGAGCGAGGACGTCACGATTCAGCCCGGCGAGGTGAAGCTCGTCCTGACGGGTCTGGTCATCGAAGTGCCTCACGGCTACTTCCTCGGCGTGTTCGCGCGGAGCAGCACGCCGCTCAAGCGCGGCCTCATGGTCGCCAACGGCGTGGGGGTCGTCGATCCGGACTACTCGGGGCCGAAGGACGAAGTGAAGATCGAAGTCGTCAACTTCACGCAGACACCCGTCGAGGTGAAGCAAGGCGACCGCATCGCGCAGGGGATCTTCATTCCGTGCCGGCAGGTGGTGTGGGCCGAGGTCGAGGAGATTCGTGCGAACTCGCGCGGAGGGTTTGGGGCGACAGGCACGTAGGCACGTAGGGGCCGAGCTTGCCTGCCCCGAGGCTGGTCGAGGGGCTCGGCCCGATCTACCGTCCCGGCACAGTCACGAGGCGATACTCATGCCCCGTCGCCTGGATGAACCGCTCCACGTCCGCTCGTGGAATCACCAGCGTGGTCGTGTTCACGAGCGGATGACACTGCAGCGCGTCCGCCTGCCACAGCGGCCGGTCGATGAACACCTCGACCGCCTTCGCCGCATCGTTCACGAGCGCCAGCAGTGAGACCGACCCCGGCTCGATGCCGAGGTGCGTCCTCAGCCGCTCGGGCGATCCCAGGCTCAGCTTCGTCGCGCCGAGGACCGGCGCGAGCGCCTTCAGGTCGACCCGCGTGTCGTGGCCAACGACGACGAGGAAGTGGCGGAGGCCTTTCTGATCGCGAAGGAAGAGGTTCTTGGTGTGCGCGCCGGGCAGGGTCGGCACGAGACGCTTCGATTCCTCGACGGTGAAGACCGCCGGATGGTCGCAGCGCTCGTAGCGAAGGCCGTGCGTGTTGAGGAAGGCGTAGATGTCGGCCATGCGTCCGCGGCGTCCTGCGTCCCTCCGAATGCGCGATGGCGGCGGCTACCGGCTCGTCCGGCCCTCAGTGAAGATGATGTCGTAGTGCTTGACCGTCGGCTCGAGGTCGACCAGGAACTCCCGGTCCTTGTCGCTGTAGCGAGCCAGCTCGATGTTCTCGCCGGCCCACTGCCTCACGGCGTCGCGCGACGGCCAATAGGAAATGACGACGAAATCGGTGAAGGCTCCTTCGTTCCGGCGCAGCACCTGGATGCCGAGATTGCCGGGAAGCGCCCGCATCTGACGGAGATCGGTCTCGAGCATGTACGTCGCGTACGCGTCGGCTTTCGCCGCGGGCGTGCGGCCGTGCCAGACACGAGCCACGCCCTGGGCGTCCGCTGAGCGCGCGCCCGAACGCGTCTGTCCGGAGCCGATCTCGACCGCGGCGCAGGCCAGGAGCGCCACGACGGCCGCTGTTCCCGCGAGAAGTCGCATGGTCCTGAGCGTCATTCAGACCTCCTGTTCCAGCACGCATCACCCCTCGTGCGCCCGGATCGCCTCGAGGAAGATCTCGCCGAGGTCGTCCGCCTTGCGCGCGCCCACGCCGTACACGGCCCGCAACGCGGCGATCGACGCCGGTTTCAGCCGGGCCAGCTCGCGCAGCGTCGTGTCGTGAAAGATCACGTAGGGCGGCACGCCGCGCGCCCGCGCGATCTCCAGCCGCATTGCGCGCAGACGATCGAACAGCGCGCGATCCACATCCTGCCAGGACTCGGCTTCGACGCGCGAACGCTTCGCAGGGCGATCCGTCGTCGGCCGGCGCAGCCGTACCAACGTGAGGTCCGGGTGGCTCGACGCGTCCTTCAGCAGCTCGACCCCGTTCTCGGTCAACACGAGCACGGGAAACACATCCTCAGTTTGGCGAAGCAGGCCCAGCGCGGCAAGCTGCTCGATGTAGCCGCGCACTTCGGAGACCGGCGCCTCCTGGAGCAGCCCGAACGTGCTCAGCTCCTGATGCCCTCTCGCGAGCACCTGCTCGCTGGCGTGTCCGCGCAGGACGTTCGTGACGTGCGCGGCGCCGAACCGTTGCCCCACGCGGGCCACCGACGACAGCACCTTGCGCGCGATGACCACCGGCTCCGGGATGGGCTCGAGTTCCTCGAGACAGTAGTCGCACGCCGCGCAGTTCTCCCTCGCGTACGGTTCCCCGAAGTAGTTCACCAGGTGCCGGTGGCGGCAGCCCACGCTGGCGGCGTATCGCTCCATGTCGCGGAGGAGCTTCCGCTTCGCCTCGGTCAGCTCGCCGTTTCGCTCGAGCAGGACGCGCCACTTCAGGAAGTCGGCCGTCGAGTAGATCAGGACGCATTCCGCCTCGAGACCATCGCGGCCCGCCCGGCCCGACTCCTGCTGGTAGTGCTCCAGCGACTGCGGCGCCCCGGCGTGCGCCACGAAGCGCACGTCGGACCGATCGATCCCCATGCCGAAGGCGACCGTCGCCACGACGACCTCGGCCTGCTCATTGATGAAGGCGTCCTGGTTGCGGCTGCGCTCGGCGTCTTCGAGGCCCGCGTGGTACGGCCGCGCGCCGACGCCGGTCTCCGTGAGCCAGGCGGCCAGCCCGTCCACCTCGCGTCGCGTGGGGCAGTAGATGATCCCCGCGTCGCCGCGGTGGCGGCCGAGGACCTCGAGAAGCTGGCGCTTCAGCGTCGAACGGGCCAGCACGCGATAGACGAGGTTCGGCCGGTCGAACGAGCCGACGAGCTCCACCGGGTCGTTGAGTCCGAGCTCGGTGACGATGTCACGCCTGACGCGCGCGGTTGCGGTGGCCGTGTAGGCGTGCAGGCTCGCGCCCGGGAACAGACCGCGGAGCCGGCCGAGCTGGCGGTACTCCGGCCTGAAGTCGTGCCCCCACTGGCTGATGCAGTGCGCCTCGTCTATCGCGACGAAGGCGATGGACCCGTCGCGCAGGCCCCCGGGTCTGCCGCGGCCGAGCAGTGAGAGAAAGCTGTCGCTGCCGTCGCCGACGAGGCGCTCGGGCGAGACGTACAGCAGCCGGTATCGTCCCTCGCGCACGCCGGCGGCGACCGAGGCCTTCTCGTCCCCGTTGAGCGAGCTGTTGTAGCAGGCGGCCGGCACGCCGTTGGCGACCAGCGTGTCCACCTGATCTTTCATCAGCGAGATGAGGGGCGACACGATCAGGGCGAGACCCTCGCGCACGAGCGCGGGCGCCTGGAAGCACAGCGACTTGCCGCCGCCGGTCGGCAGCACCACGAGCGAGTCGCGTCCCGCCAGGATGGCGGCCATCGCTTCCTGTTGGAGCGGCCGGAAGGACGTGTAGCCCCAGTAGCGCTCGAGGACGTCCTGCAGGTCGCGGCTGGAA
>CAYHSN010000446.1:0-3418 GCA_964359235.1 uncultured Vicinamibacterales bacterium
TCAGGGCTGCCCGGCAAAGCAGGCCTGAAAGGCCTGCGCTACGGATTTCTTCTCAGGCTCTGGAGCCGGACACATCGCCTACGATCCCGTCTTCACCGTCGACGCGTACAACGGATTGAACAGCAGCTTGAACACGTTGCGCGACTGGCCGCACGTGTCGGGACGGAACCCGAGCAGCACGACCTGCCCCGCACCTTCGCGCCGAACTCGTACTGATCGAGCACCCAGCGTGTCCAGCCCTCGGCCATGTTCGCGACGTAGCTCCTCGACGCCCGCCGTGCGCAGGATGCGCAGCAACTCGACCGCCGCGCCGGGATCGTGTTGCGCGCCGGCGTCGATGATGTACGCGTACGGCCCGCCCTCGACCCGCTCGCCGCGCGCGATCTGCCGGCGGCCCATGTGGAAGATGTCGTAGCAGTGCGACGTCGCGTCGTTAGGCCAGCTCCGGCGTGTGCTGCGAGTGCGCGACCTCGCTCGAGTGCAGGCCGCCGTCGATCCAGACCGTGACCTTCGACTCCTTCGCCAGCCGGCGCGCCTCGTCCTCGCCGAGATCCTTCCCAAGCGCGAGCCCCGGTTGATCTCGCGATACCGCTCGCGGCTCCTCAGGTTCTCCTCGCTCGAGATGACCGCCACCACCATCGTCTTGCCGAGGGTCGTCCTGCCGATCTCTTGCGCATGACAGCTCCTCCCTCAGTGAACACGCGGGTGGAGCGTTATCATAGGCGAAACGGCACGGAACGAACCCGGAACCTGGAACGTGGAATTCGGAACGACGCGACCCCGCGCGCGCGCCATCTTGACATGTGCCCTTCTGGCGCTCGGCGTTGCCGTTCGCGCGTCCGATACCGCGCGCCTTCCCGACCCGTCCTACCCCTCCGTCGTCCGGCTGCTCGACGCGAACAAGCCGGTGGACGCGCTCGCGGAGCTGGACCGGCAGATCCGCGGACAGGAGACCGACCCCCCGCTCGACGCCATGGTGCTGCGCGCGGAGCTGCTCGGGCGGACGGGACGCTTGCGCGACGCTGCGGCGTTCTGGAACGAGGTCGCGAGGCGTGAGCCAACGCTGGCCGCGCTCGCGGTCCGCAAGGCCGTCGAGGCGCTCATCGCCGCGGGCGATGTCTCGGCCGCACTCGAACGGCTCGGCGAGCCTTCGATCCGCCTGCCCGCGCGCCGGCAGAACGATCTCCGTCTCGCCGCAGCCGGTGCGCTGCGGTCGACCGGAGAGCCGCGCCGCGGCGCGGATCTCGCCGCGAAGATCCTGCGGGTCGAGCGCACGGGCGCGCTCGCCGACGCGGCCGTGCTCGAACTGGCGGCGTCGCTCGAAGCCGCAGGCGACGTGCCGGGCGCCAGTGAGGCGCTCCGCCGGGCCCAGCGGGGCTTCTCGGATGCCCGGACCTTCACGCGGGCCCGCGACGAGGAACGACGGCTCGCGGGCACCTTCGGCCGCAAGCCGAAGCCTTTCACCGAGATCGAGTACCGCGCCGTCGCGAACCGGCTGGCCGGCCAGTCGCGATTCGCCGAGTCGAACGATGTCCTACTGGCATGGCGTCGCGCTCATCCGAACTCGCCCAACCTCGACGACATCGACGCCGCCATCATCGACAACCTGTACCGGCTGCGCGCGAACGGCGAGGCGCGTGCGGCCATCGAGGCGTTTGTCGCACGCTACCCGTCGAGCCTGCAACTCCCGCGCGCGCGCGTCATCGAGTTCAGGCTCGATGTCCGCGAGGGCCGCACGGCCGAAGTCAAGGCGCACGGCCGCACGCTATGGCAGGGCGAGTCTGGCGCGCTCCCATCCGCCGCGCGACGCACGGTCGGCGTCACACTTGCGAACTACCTCGTCAGCGCCGGTGACCCGGCTGAGGGACTTGCCCTCTACCGCGCGCTGTACCGCCTGTCCGCGCGCCGCGCGGACAGGGTGGACATCCTGCTGCGCGCGGGCGCCGCCGCGATCCGCGCCGGCGACCCGAAGCGCGCCGAAGGCAACCTGCGCTCGATCCTCGCGCTCAAGCCTGGGTCATCGACCCTGACCGCCGCCATGTACTGGCTGGCGATCGCCGAGGATCAGCTCGGACGCCGCGCCAACGCGATCGCGCGGCTGCAGGATGTGGTCGATCGCGCGCCGTTCGGGTTCTACGGCGCGCACGCGGACCAGAGACTGCGCGCGCTCGGCGCGACGCCCCGACCCGCGCGGTCACTTGCCTTTCCTGATGCGTCGCTGCTCGCCGCGACCGAACGGCTGGGCCAGTACCGCGCAGCGACGATCCTCGCGCGGGCCGGGCTCCTGAGGGATGCCGCGGCAGCCGCGCGCGATCTCGCGAGCAGGGCCACGCGCGATCCCGCGGCAACTCTGCTCGCGGCCCGCGCGAGCGACGTGGCCGGCGAACACCGCGCGGCGCTTCGCATGCTGACCGGCCGCCTGAGCCCGCACCTGCAGAGACCCTCCGAAGGCGCGCCGGCCGATCTCCTGACGCTCGCCTACCCGCGCGCGTTCTGGGACGAGGTCCGCGCCCGCGCCGAGGAACACCAGATCGATCCGCTGCTCCTGCTCGCCATCATGCGGCGCGAGTCGCGCTTCGATCCCGGCGTGGTGTCCGCGGCCGGCGCGATCGGACTGTTCCAGATCATGTCCTACACCGCCGAGGGCCTCGCGCCCGAGGCCGGCGTCGAAACGACCGACGAAGACGCGATCCTTCATCCACCGGCCAATACCGCGATCGCGGCCAAGCTGGTCAGCAACCTGTCGAAGCTGTTCGGCGGCGCGTCCGTGCCGGTCATCGCGTCGTTCAACGCGGGCGAGGATCGCGTGAAGGTGTGGTGGGACGCGGCGCGCGGGCTACCGGAGGATCTGTTCGTCGAGACGATTCCGTATGCAGAGACACGCGCGTACGTGAAGGAGGTGTACGCGAATTACCTGATGTATCGGAAACTGTACGGACAGCGTCAGTAAGTCGAGGGTCATCGACTACCGGCGCGCGCTCGCCGCGACGTGGGCGCCCGCCGCGCGCGCCCGCATGACCTTCCTGCTCTGGTTCAGTCAGACCGAGCAGGCGCTGCGCTATCACGCGGTGAAGGCGAATCGCTTCGCGTCGTGACGCGGCGTTCTACGAATCGTTCGGCGCGAAGCCTGAGGACGTGTCGCCGCTGAACGCCTACCTGAAACTCTTCCACGCGCTCGACCGCGGCAAGCCGTACGACGCCGCGGCGCTCGTGCGCGCGTACCTCGCCGCGTGGATGCTGTCGGGCCTGGCGCCGTTCGTGGTGACGCGGACGTGGTTCTGAGGGTTCACCGCGGAGTCAACGGAGAGCGCAGAGGGACTCGACCACAGAGATCACAGCGCGGCTGAGCCGCAACCAAACTAGGGGCTCACCCGCGCTAGGCGGCGGGCCCACGGGCCCGCCGCTTCTAGTAATACAA
>CAYHSN010000447.1:0-3415 GCA_964359235.1 uncultured Vicinamibacterales bacterium
AGCTGATCGTCAGAATCCATAACCAGGAGGGACATGTCGAGTGGACGATTCCAGCTTCGATTCGCCGCTTGACTGATCGTCCCAATCAGGAGAGACCATGACGTACTACGGCGCCAGAGAACTGACTGACAGCTTCCGGACCGTTCGCCGCAACACGATCACGATCGCGGAGGAAATCCCCGAGGACAAGTACGACTTCAGTCCAACCCCGGGCTGTCGCACCGTCGCCCAGGTCCTGAGCCACGTCGCCACCACGACGCGCCGGTACTACCAGCTTCACGCCGTCGACCGCATCACCACCTTCGAGGGGATCGACTTCTTCGCGCTGACGCAGCACTGGGCCGGCGAGGAAGCGAAGCTCACGAGAAGACCGCAGATCCTCGAGGTGTTGAAGGCTGAAGGCGAGCGGTGGGCTGGCTTCTTGGAGTCGCTCTCGGAGGACGAGCTCGGGCGGCGGATCGCCTTCCCGCAGGGATTCACGCCGCCGTCGAAGAGCCGGTTCGAGCTGTTGCTGGCGGTGAAGGAGCACGAGATGCACCATCGCGGGCAGCTCATGGTCATCCAGCGTCTCCTGGGTCTCGTGCCGCACCTGACGCGCGAGCGCGAGGCGCGGTTCGCCGACGCGCAGTCGAAGCGCGTGTAGAAGCCGAGGTCCTCGTGTGCCTCGCCCTTCGGGTTCTTCTCCTGTGGCGGATACGTCGTCTTGTTCCTGACCTGCAGGTAACGCCCGCTGAGCGCGTACGCGTACTGCCGCTCGACCGTGCCGTGTCCGGGCTCGCCCTGCGAGACGCCGGTCCACTCGCCGACGAGGAAACCCAGACGCGCGAGCCGGCTGGGGGACGTCTGTTGGGGCGGAACGAGGAGCGTGAGCGCGAGCAGGAGCGGCGTCACCATGCGCGCGATTTTACCGCGCCGCGCGCCCGGACGCTCGCCCCCTACCGGAGCCCCGCGATGAGGTTCAGGTCGGCGATCGCGGCCGACATCACCTGCTGCAGCTCACTGTCCTTGGTCGTCTCGCGGACCTGCCAGTACGCCTTCGCCGCGGCGTTGTAGTCACCCTGCAGCATCGCCGCGGACCCCTCGCCCAGGTGTGGGTGATACCAATCAGGCCGCGCCTGCGCCGCGCGCGTAAACAACTCGCGCGCCATCGAGTAGTCGCGCAGCAGCAGGCTCGCGTCGCCCGCCGCGCAGAGCGCTTCCGGCGAGAGTCCTTCGAGCGACACTCGGCGCAGCATCGCGCCGGCCTCATCGCGCTGGCCGGCGGCCATCGTCTTCGCGACATTGCCGAGGGCGCCCGCGATCGTGCCGACCTCGGCGTCGCTCTGCAGCGCCATGTTCAAGCGCCATGGCGGCGTCGCCAGGTTCGACGATTTCATCATCTCGACCGGGATGGCGACGACGTGCGGCAGATACCCGTCGGCCGTGACCTCGAAGATCCAGAGGCCCCGGGTGATCCCCAGCAGGCTCCACTGACCCTTCTTGTCCGTCTTCGTGGTGAACTGCCGCTGGCCGACGAACTGACCCCCACCAATCCCGGCCGTGGCGTCCGTGCGGATGACCGCCCCTTGAATCGGCGCACCGGCCTCAGCCTGAACGCGCCCGCGCAACCTCATGGCGGCTGGACCCTGCCGGGCGGCGACATCAGCTGCGAGCAGGCAGGCCGCCACGACGATCGCCTCGACGAGACGCATACGGGTTCTCATCGTCCCTCCTCGAGTTCTCCGGCATGTGGCCTCCAGTCGATCTTTGTCGCGGAAACGGCGTTTGAGGGGTTTTTCGGGTCGCTCATCGCGATAACTTCTTCCGGCCCAGCAGGTCTTTCACGCGCGAGCGGTGCAGCCGGTCGTCCAGCTTGACGAGGCTTCGCTCGAAGCTCTCAGCGTAGTGTGACGCTTCGACCAGGCCGAGCGCGTCGGCCGCCGCCCGCGCGCGCTGCAGGTGCGTGGCCGCCTCCGCGAAGAGCCGGTCCAGGGCGGCCTCGACACGCGCACGGCGCGCCACCTGCCTGACGAGTTGCGCGCGACCTGCTCCTGAACCGGCCCGGTGGCGGAACAAGGCGGCCGCCGCGACGTTGAGCCGACCACGTCGCAGATCGTCGGTCGTGTCCACCAGGTCGTCGAGAATCTGGGTTGCGACCGCCACACCATCGATGAAGCGCTCGACGGACGGCAAGTCGGCCAGGCGTCGGCACCTGACGCAGACGGCTGCTGCGCCCGTCTTGAAGATGGCCGAGACGCGCGCATAGAGGGCGAGATCGGCCCTTCGCATCCCGTTCGGCCCCCGCTGGCGCGCGTCCACCTCGACGATGGCGCGGAGGCTCGTGTCGAGGTAACCGCGAAAGAGGCTCCAGAAGGATCCCGCGTCGAAATGTCTCGCAAACGCGCGCTCGGATTCGACGAGTAGCGCGTCGGCCGCGAAGACGAGCGACGCCTGAGTGGCGTGACCGTCGAACACGTCGTCGTGAATTCGTACGAAGAGGAACAGGCAGTACTGGCCCCAGAGCACGTCGCCAAGGAACTCTGGCCGAGGTTGAGCTGGTGCCCGCCTGTAGCGGGCGAAGAGCCACCGTGGAAGGAGCAGCCAGCAGTGCTCCTGATAGCGGCCGGCCCCGTCTCGCGGTCGTGACTGAGGCCAGCCCGGCGCGGCCGCCAGGTACTGCCGAAGGTCGCGCGCCAGCGGCCGAGGCCAGCGATGCAGGCAGACTTCCAGCCGCCTGGCGATCGGCGACGTGAGAGCAGGCATTGCGGTGGCGTGCCGGGGGTGGCCGAGCGGGCCGCCCTGGCTAGGGACGCCAGGGCCAACCGGGCAAGCCTCGCCACAGCCAATTCGGCGGGCACTTCTCGATGAAGCGCACCACGCGATCGACCTCGATGTCGATGTGCACGCGTCCGCCGCGGATCGTTCTCCTCACGGCGCGAAGGTCCTCTGGCGACAGGCTGAGGCCCGCTTTGTCCAGAGCGGCCTGTGGACTGCGCACGAAGTCTCGATAGAAGCGCTTGTCCCTGGCGGCTCGACGGGCGACCTTCGCGATCGTGACGCGTGTCTTGGCGAGTGGTTTGACGCGTGGTCTGGCACGTCGCTTGGCGCGTGGCATGACGATCCTCCTTGTATGGACCGGGCAGACTTACCGGTTCGGACGGCGTGGCAGGCCGTCGAGGCGCTGCCTTGCCACCTCGGCGTCCAGTCCACTGGGCGAGAGACGCAAGTAGGCGGTGTAGTGCCGCCGCGCGCCCTCGACGTCGTCCCGTTGCTCGCTGATGCGAGCCAGCATGAGGTGCGCGTGCGCCCAGCGAGCATCGACTTCGAGCGCGCGTTCGTACTGCCGCGCGGCTTCATCCGGGCGACCTGCCTGGAGCAAGGCTTCGCCCAGCCGGTCGTGATGCTCCGGCTTCCGCGGTTCGAGCGCCGCGACCTT
>CAYHSN010000448.1:0-3409 GCA_964359235.1 uncultured Vicinamibacterales bacterium
TCCGACTTCTCCGACGAGACGGGCTGCTGTCTGAGCGGACGTTTGGCGGACGCGGAATAATCCTGGTCCTGTCTTCTCACCCGGCGGCCCGCCGGGAGGAGGAGATCCATGTTGGAAGACTTCATCTCTCGCGCTGCCTCGGAGCGACTCCGCTCCGGTCTTTTTGGCGCACACATTGAGGCGCACTGCTCGCGCCTTCGCGAGCTTGGGTATCGAGCTACATCCATCAAACACAAGCTGTGGACCGTCAGCGTCCTCGCGCGTTGGATGACGAAGAAGCGCTTGGCCCTCGCCGATCTCGACGAAAGGTGCGTGGAATCGTTCCGAGACGCGCGGAAGAAGCGCGGCCATACATGCCGTGGTCTTCGGAGGACGGCGCTCATGCTGCTCGAGCAGATTCGGGCTGATGGTGCGATCCGGACGCCCGAGGTGGTTCGTGACGAGTCTCCGTTCTCCACCGTGTTGGCGCCGTATACGGTCTTCCTGAGCCAAGAGCGCGCCGTCACAGCGGGAACGATTGCGGAGTACCAGAGGATCGCGCGTGCGTTCCTCAGCGAGAGCCTGCACGAGCCAGCCGAGCGTCTCGACGCTTTGAACGCCGGAGGTGTCCGCGATTTCCTGCTTGCTCGAGTTCAGCGCTTGGCCCCGAAGAGATTGCAGCTCGTAGGAAGCGGACTGCGTTCGTTTCTGCGGTTTCTCTTCGTGCGCGGCGAAACGAAGACCGACCTGGCGCTTGCGGTGGTGACGGTGCGCCAGCGGCGATTGTCGGGCGTGCCGCGGCACATGTCTCCGGAGGATGTGGAAACGCTGCTCCGCTCCTGTGACCGCTCATCAGCGACTGGACGTCGAAACCACGCGTTGCTCTTGCTCCTTGCTCGACTTGGTCTTCGCGCATCCGAGGTTGTTGCGCTTGAGCTGGCTGATCTGCGCTGGCGGGAGGGCGAGATCGTGATTCGTGGCAAGGGTCTGGTCCGCGACCGCCTCCCGCTACTTCCTGACGTGGGAAGGGCACTCGCCTTGTACCTGAAGAAGGACCGACCGGTTTGCGCTTCTCGACGAGTCTTCTTGCGTGCGCGAGCGCCACACCGCGGGCTCGGTCACGCGTCGACTGTCTCGACGATCGTTATGCGCGCGCTTGCCCAAGCCGGTCTGGCGCCTGGCCATCGCGGTGCGCATCTTCTCCGCCACAGCCTGGCGACGGCGATGGTCAGGCGAGGTGCCTCGTTCGCTGAGATCGGCCAAGTCCTGCGGCATCGCTCGCCCAACACCACCGAGATCTACGCGAAGCTCGATTTCGGAGCCCTGCGAGACATCGCGCTGCCATGGCCGATGACGCGAGGTGCCCAGTGAAGACGCCGCGGGAGTCCCTCGAGATCTATCTCGCTCTGCGCCGCGGCCTGGGTTCAGAGTTGCTCAGACCCGGCGCTCACCTGCACCGCTTCATCGAGTTCCTCGAAGCCGAGGGCGCGACGGTCGTAACGACGGAGCTGGCCCTGCGCTGGTCGAAGGCTCCCGCCGAGGCCACTCCAAGTACGCTTGCAGGCCGTCTCGATGATGTCCGCCGCTTCGCTGCCTGGCTGAGCGCCACCGACGCGCGAACCGAGGTGCCGCCACCCGGGCTCATTCCGCATCGCTACCAGCGGCGACCGCCTTACATTTATACCGACCTGGAGATCGAGCGTGTTCTGGTAGCGGCGGCAAAGCTTCTGCCCGAGCTGCGCGCCCAAACATACCGCACGCTGTTCGGTTTGCTCGCCACCACCGGCTTGCGCCTCGGCGAAGCAATCGCGCTCGACGTCGACGATGTCGATCTGCAAGCTGGTGTCCTCGCGATCCGCCGCGCGAAGTTCGGAAAGTCGCGCTTCGTGCCCATCCACGATTCGGCGCGCGTAGCCCTGAAGGAGTATGTGGAACAACGGGATCTGTTGGTCCCGCGGCCCACGTCGTCGGCGTTCTTCCTGACGGGTCGTGGTGTTCGCGCCACTCAGTGCAGTGCGAGGTACAACTTCGCAGTCGTCTCGCGCGCCATCGGGCTACGACAGCAAGTGTCCGGATACCGCCACGGCCGGGGTCCGAGGCTCCACGATATGCGTCACCGACTCGCGGCACGGACGCTCATTCGTTGGTACCGAGAGGGACGTGATGTGGAGCGCGAACTCCCCAAGCTCTCCACGTATCTCGGGCACGTCCATGTCGCAGACACGTATTGGTACATCGAGGCCGTTCCGGAACTCCTCCAGCTCGCCGCGGGGCGAGCAACCCCGCAGGAGGACGCCCCATGACCGCTCGCGATTTTCCGGCGCTCCTCCAATCCTTCTTCACCGAGCGCCTGCTGGATCAGCGGCGCGCTAGCCCGCACACCGTCACCGCATATCGCAACACCTTCCGGCTCCTGATGCGCTTCGCCGAGGCACGCCTTGCTCGTCGCGCGTCCGCAATCGTCCTTGCAGATCTCGACGCAACTTTCGTGAGCCAGTTCCTCGATCATCTTGAGCGGGAGCGCGGGAACACTGCCCGAACCCGAAACGCTCGGCTCGCGGCACTTCACGCATTCTTCCGCTATGTGGCGCTCGAGGAGCCCGCGCATGCGCTTCACTGTCAGCGGGTGCTCGCCATCCCGAGCAAACGGTTCGAGCGCGGAATCGTCGAGTTCCTTCGCGATGAAGAGATTGCGGCCCTCCTCGACGTGCCGAGCGCGTCGACCTGGATTGGACGGCGCGACCGGACGATTCTCCTCGTCGCAATCCAGACTGGGCTTCGAGTTTCGGAGCTCAGGGCACTCTGCCGACAAGACGTGATGCTTGGAAGTGGAGCCCATGTTCGTTGTCATGGGAAGGGTCGAAAGCTGCGGTGCACGCCTTTGCGCCGCGATGTTGTGCGTGTTCTCGACGCCTGGCTGAAAGAGCGTCCGCCACAGCCCGACGCGCCTGTCTTCGTGAGTGCGCGTGGCGGACGGTTGAGCGGGGATGCCGTCGAGCGTCTCGTGGCAAAGCACGCCGGCGCGGCGCAAGCGAGCTGCCCATCCCTCGCATCCAAACGAGTTACCCCACACACGCTTCGCCATACGGCCGCGATGCAGCTGTTGCAGCGCGGAGTTGATCGCACGGTGATCGCGCTCTGGCTCGGGCACGAGTCGATTGAGACCACGCAGATATACCTTCACGCGGACCTGCGTTTGAAAGAACAGGCGCTCGCGCGAGTCGCCGCGTCCGGGTTGGCACCGGGCCGCTACAAGCCGAGCGATCCGCTCCTCGCCTTCCTCGAGAGCCTCTGATTATCCCGCGTTCAGGCGCATGGAATCGCGGTGCGAGCTGCTGGCGCGCGGCCGTCCCAATCGAGTCGGAATAATCGGGCGGTCGGGATAATGCCGAAAGACGTGTGTGCCGAGGAAGTCTGCTTGGACGCCAGC
>CAYHSN010000449.1:0-3397 GCA_964359235.1 uncultured Vicinamibacterales bacterium
GCGACCTGGCGCAGGCCTGCCGCGACAGTTTCTCGCGCCCGGCGACGATTGTCCTGTGGGTGCTCGCGGAGATCGCGATTGCCGCGTGTGACCTCGCGGAGGTGCTCGGCGCCGCGATCGCGCTGAACCTGCTCTTCGGGCTGCCCCTCATCTGGGGCGTGTCGCTCACGGCGCTCGATGTCTTGCTCGTGCTCTACCTCCAGCACCACGGCTTCCGCTGGGTCGAGGCGCTCGTCGTACTGCTCATCCTCGGGATCGCGGGGTCGTTCGCGGTGGAGATGTATCTGTCGCATCCGGCGCTCGCCGAAATCGCGCGCGGCTTCGTGCCGACTTCCGACATCGTGCGCGATCAGGGGATGCTCTACATCGCCATCGGCATCCTGGGCGCGACCGTGATGCCCCACAACCTCTACCTGCACTCGTCCATCGTCCAGACGCGGAAGTACCTGGACACGGTGGAGGGCAAGCGCGAGGCGATCCGCTTCGCAACGATCGACTCGACGATCGCGCTCTCGTCGGCGCTGTTCCTCAACGCCGCGATCCTCATCATGGCGGCCGCGGTCTTCCACGGCACGGGGCACGAGGAGGTGGCCGACATCTCGGACGCGTACAAGCTCCTGGCGCCGCTGCTCGGCACGCAGGTGGCGAGCATCCTCTTCGCGGTGGCGCTGCTCTTCTCCGGCCAGAACGCGACGCTCACGGGCACACTCGCCGGCCAGATCGTGATGGAAGGCTTCTTGAGCTTCCGGATCAGACCTTGGCTGCGGCGTCTCGTCACGCGGGTCGTCGCGATCATCCCGGCGGTCGTCGTGATCGCCGTCTACGGCGATCGCGGCATCGGTCCACTCATGATCCTGAGCCAGGTCATCCTGAGCTTGCAGTTGTCGTTCGCCGTGTTCCCGCTCGTGCGGTTCACGAGCGATCGCCGCCGCATGGGCGTTCACGTGGCGCCGCGGTGGGTGTCGGGGCTGGCGTGGCCGGTCGCCGTCATCATTGCGTGCCTGAACGCGTGGCTGCTCGTGCTCGTCTTCACGGGGGCGTGAGCGCGGAGCGGCGCGGGGCGAAGGGGTCCCCGCGAGCGACGCGCCTGGCGGGGTGCAGGGGACCCCGCCAATTGAGAGAGGACGCTGTCATGTACCAACGAATCCTCGTCCCGGTGGAGAATTCCGCAGCGGATCGCACGATCATCGATCACATCGTCGAGCTCGGAGGCCTGACGCACGCGACGCTGCTCGTCGTGCATGTGGCCGACGGCTGGGCCGCGCGGCACTTCGACGAGCTGCAACTGCGCGAGTCGGAGGAAATGCGCGAGGATCGCTCGTATCTCGAGCGCCTCGTGGGCGAGCTGCGCGAGAAGGGTTTTACCGCCGACTGGCGGCTGGCGATGGGCGATCCGGCAAGCGAGATCATCAAGGTGGCCGAAGAGGAGAAGGTCGACCTCATCGCGATGGCCACGCACGGCCACCGCTTCGTCATGGACCTGCTGCTCGGCAGCACGGTCGGGAAGGTGCGGCACCAGGTGAAAGTGCCGGTGCTGCTGGTGCGGGTGTCGAGGCAGAAGTGAGAAGTGAGAATTTGAGAGTGTGAGGATCTGAAGTCATGCTGATTGACCGTCCCGATTCGTCCGAGCATGCGCCGAACTTCGAGAAATACATCGCCCTCGTACCCGACGGCGACATCGTCGAGATTGTCGCCAGCCAGATCGAGGACACGGCTCGCCTCCTGAGCGGCGTCGGCGAGGCGAAGGCACTCTATCGTTACGCGCCCGGCAAGTGGAGCCTGAAGGAAGTCGTGGGGCACCTGGCCGACACCGAGCGCGTCCTGAGCTACCGCGCGCTGCGGTTCTCACGCAACGACCAGACACCGCTCGCCGGCTTCGATGAGAACGTGTTCGTGGCCCACGCCAGCTTCGACGCGCGGCCCCTCGCGGATCTCGTCGAGGAGTTCCGGCACGTGCGGCAGGCGACGGTGGCGCTGTTTTGCCGCATGACGCCCGAGATGGCCGCCCGCCGTGGCGTCGCCAACCAGAACGAAGTGACGGTGCGCGCGCTCGCGTACATCATCGCCGGCCACGAACGGCACCACGTCGCGATCATCAAGGACCGGTACCTTCGATCCTGATAAGATTCGCTCGCCCCGGGGCACGCGTCGCGAAGAACGCCGGCGCGCGGGCTGCACAAGGCGTCCTTGCAGGAGAACTCCCGATGCTCGACAAGCGAGTCCGCCGACTGCTCTGCGCGATCGCGCTCCTGACACTTGCTTACGCGGGCCTGGCGCCGCGCGTCCCATCGGAGGCCGCGCGCGCCGCCGATGACCCGCGCTTCGAGCGCGTGGCGTCTGTAGTGACTGAGAAGATGAAAGAGTACCGCGTGCCGGGCGTCGCGCTCGGTATCTGGCACGCCGGTCAGACCGCGACGCGCGGATTCGGCGTCACGAACCTCGATCACCCACTGCCCGTCACCGACGACACGCTGTTCCAGGTGGGTTCCATCAGCAAGACGTTCACCGGCACGCTCGTCATGCGCCTGGTCGAGACGGGCAAGCTGCGCCTCGACGCGCTCGCGCGGAGCTACATCCCGACCTTCCGCGTGAAGGACGAGACCGCGTCGCGCGAGGCCACGCTGCTGACGATGCTGACGCACATGGGCGGCTGGGAAGGGGACTACTTCGACGACACCGGCAACGGCGACGACGCGCTGGCGCGGATCGTCGAGCGGATGGCGCACCTCGAGCAGGTGGCGCCGTTCGGCACGCTCTGGTCGTACAACAATGCCGGGTTCTACGCGGCGGCGCGCCTCGTCGAGCTCGCCACCGGCAAGCCGTACGAGCAGGCCCTCCGCGAGCTGCTGCTCGATCCGCTCGGTCTCGAGCGCACCTTCATCTTCCCCACCGACGTGATGACCTACCGGTTCGCCGTCGGCCACGGCGGACCGGCCGACAAGCTCACGGTGCTCCGGCCCTGGCCGCTGGCGCGGGCGGCGCACGGGGTCGGCGGCGTCACGGCGAGCATCAAGGACCTGCTGCGGTACGGGCAGTTCCACGTCGGCGATGGCACGACGTCGAACGGGACCCGAATCCTTACCCAGACGTCGATGCAACAGATGCAGGCGACTCAGGTCGTTAAGCATGGCACCGACGATGAGATGGCAATCACGTGGCACATCTCGAACGCGGGCAGTGTGCGCCAGGTGTCGCACGGCGGATCGACGCTCGGCCAGCAGGCGCTGCTGACACTCATCCCCTCGCGCCAGCTCATCGTCGCCCTGCTCACCAATGCCGGTCGGGGCGGCCAGCTCAATCGCGACGTGACGCGCGCGGCGATCCGGGAGTACATCGGGGTCGCCATCACAGACCCGGAGCCGATCGCGACGCCCGACGCGGAACTGCGCCACTATGA
>CAYHSN010000450.1:0-3376 GCA_964359235.1 uncultured Vicinamibacterales bacterium
GCCGCACGGAGTTCACCAAGGGGACGCTCACCTACAGCGTGACAGCCAGTAGGATCGGCCAGAAGACGAAGATCAACCTGAACCTGGTGGAGAAGTACTAAGCGCCGACTTCGAGCCGATAGACATCAAGGCGGTTTCGGGATACCTCGACCTGCTGGCGAGAATCGGCGCGATCTCGCTCAAGTGACAGGAGCACAGCCATGAAGTCAGGCGCACTGCGCCGGCTCGAAGAAGTCAACAAGGAGCTCTGGCTCGTCTTCTCGCTGTTCGTGCTCGCGGCGATGCTGAACTTCCTGGTCGCGTCGCAGCGGATGATGCTCGGCTTCTACACGCTGCCCACGCTCGGGTCCGCCTATCTCTACGGGCGGCGCCACGCCACGCTGACCGCGCTTGCCAGCGTGCTGATGGTCACCCTTCTCGGGCGCTTCAACCCCGACCTGCTTGCGACGGAGAGCCTCGCCGTCGCCGGCGAGCGATGGATCGCGGTCACGATCTGGGGCGGCACGCTGCTCGTCACGGCGTACCTGATGGGTACGCTGTACGACCACAAGAACCACCAGCTTCAGGAGCTGCGCGAGACGTATCATGGGATCCTGCTCATCCTCCGCCACTTCATCTCGAAGGACAAGTACACTGAGAACCATTCCTACCGAGTATCGGTGTACGCGTCCAAGATTGCCGCGGCGATGAACTTCAGCGCCGGCCGGATCGAAGACGTGCGGGCGGCCGCCCTGCTGCACGACATCGGAAAACTGGACGTCAGCCGCGAGCTGCTCTATAAGGCCGCGCGGCTCACCGAAGGCGAGTTCGAGCAAGTGCAGGAGCACATCGAGAAGGGGGTCGTCCTGCTCGAGCCGGTTGGCGGCTCGCTGCGGCGGGTACTCCCCATTATCCTGGCGCACCACGACAAGTTCGACGGGTCGGGATACCACCCGACGCGCGGCGAGGAGATCCCGCTCGAGGCGCGCATCATCGCCGTGGCCGATATGTACGACTCGCTCACGAGCGATCGGCCGTATCGAAAGGCGATGCCACCGCTCGAAGTGAGGGACATGATCGTGAAGGGCGCGGGCACCGACTTCGATCCGCTGGTGGTCGACGCGTTCATCGCCGCCTTCCGGCGCGGGGAGATGGAAGTCCCTGCCGTGCTCGTCTAGGTCCGCCGATCCTCCGCGTTTTTCGAGGTTCCATGGCGCAGCCGCGATCGTTCGAGGAAGGCGCGCGCGAGTACGCCGAGCACATGCAGACGCCCCTGGGGCGCTTGCGCATCGAGCTGGCCTGGGCGAACCTCGCCGATCGGCTCGCTGAATCGCGATTGCCTGGAAGGCGCGCGATCGATCTGGGCTGCGGGCCCGGCCACCTCGGCATTCGTCTGGCGTGCGCCGGCTGGTCTGTCACGCTGCTCGACGGCGTGGCGATGGTGGCGCGCCGCGACGCCCTTCTCTCGTTCCTCACGCGCAACCGCGCGGGCGAGGCGCTCAAGGCGGCGGTGGCTGTCTCTGAGTGAGTGTCTTTGAGTGTCTCTGAGTGTCCAGGTGTCCAGCGCGAGGGAGCGAAGCGGGTCGAGTAGGCCGGGCGGGATGGTGCTGGCCTTGACCGGGCGTGGCCTCGGGGGTAGGGTGTGGAGCGTGTGAGAGTTCGAGCTGTGGGCCAGAGCGTTGGGAGTGGTGGTGGGAGGTCGTGGCAGAGCGACGGAGGGGGAGGGCGAGTTCAGAAAAGGCCGCAAAGGAGACTTATGAGCACCACAATTCAAGCATTGTCGGAGCTGGGAGTTCAGAATCCCTATCACGCCCGCTATGACAACTTCATCGCTGGCAAGTGGGTGGCCCCGGTCAAGGGTCAGTATTTCCAGAATGTCTGCCCGGCGACGGGACAGCCGTTCTGCGAGATCGCGCGGTCGACCGCTGAAGACGTCGAGCTCGCGCTCGACGCGGCCCATGCCGCGAAGGAGGCCTGGGGACGCACCTCGACCACCGAGCGCGGCAACATCCTCAACAAGATCGCCGACCGCATGCAGGCGAACCTCGAGAAGCTCGCCCTCGCCGAGACGATCGACAACGGCAAGCCGATCCGCGAGACGATGGCCGCCGACCTCCCGCTCGCCGTCGATCACTTCCGCTACTTTGCGGGCTGCATCCGCGCCCAAGAGGGCACGCTCTCGCAGATCGACGACGATACGGTCGCCTATCATTTCCATGAGCCGATCGGCGTCGTGGCGCAGATCATTCCGTGGAACTTCCCGCTCCTCATGGCGACGTGGAAGCTCGCACCGGCGCTCGCCGCCGGCAACTGCGTGGTGCTGAAGCCGGCCGAGCAGACCCCGGCCTCCATCCTGATGTTCGTCGAGATGATCGCCGATCTGCTCCCCTCGGGCGTGCTCAACGTCGTCAACGGCTACGGCCTCGAGGCCGGCAAGCCGCTGGCTTCGAACAAGCGCGTCGGCAAGGTGGCGTTCACCGGCGAGACGACGACGGGGCGCCTCATCATGCAGTACGCCTCGCAGAACCTGATCCCGGTGACGCTCGAGCTGGGCGGTAAATCACCGAACATCTTCTTCGCCGACGTGGCGGCGAAGGATGACGACTTCTTTGACAAGGCGCTCGAAGGCTTCACCATGTTCGCGCTGAACCAGGGCGAGGTGTGCACCTGCCCGTCCCGCGCGATCATCGAGGAGTCGATCTACGACAAATTCATGGAGCGGGCGCTCAAGCGTGTCGCGGCCGTGAAGCAAGGCAACCCGTTCGCGGCCGACACGATGGTCGGCGCCCAGGCTTCGCAGGAGCAGCTCGAGAAGATTCTCTCCTACCTGGATATCGGCAGGCAGGAAGGCGCCGAGGTGCTGATCGGCGGCGAGCGCCACATCCTCCCGGGCCCGCTGAAGGACGGCTACTACGTGAAGCCGACGGTCTTCCAGGGCCACAACAAGATGCGCATCTTCCAGGAAGAGATCTTCGGCCCGGTCGTCTCCGTGACGACCTTCAAGACGCCGGAAGAAGCGCTGAGTATCGCAAACGACACGCTCTACGGCCTCGGCGCCGGCGTGTGGTCGCGCGACATCAACACGGCGTATCGCTTCGGTCGCGAGATCAAGGCGGGCCGCGTCTGGACGAATTGCTACCACCTCTATCCGGCGCACGCCGCGTTCGGTGGATACAAGCAGTCCGGCATCGGCCGCGAGACGCACCGCATGATGCTGGATCACTACCAGCAGACCAAGAACATGCTCGTCAGCTACAGCCCGAAGAAGCTGGGCTTTTTCTAGATCGCAGGGAACCGCCGCGTCACACACCGAGCGGGGTCGGTTGCTCGGTGTGTGACGTCACAAGGAGACCGTGTTGACGCGCAGCATACCCCGCGTCCTTGCCACCGACGCCGC
>CAYHSN010000451.1:0-3374 GCA_964359235.1 uncultured Vicinamibacterales bacterium
CTGCGCTACGGCGGCGCGTCACGTCTGCCTCGAGCCGTCCGCTCGCGACTTGACGTTCTGCGCCAACCTGCGCACACTCGATGCGGTTCGACATAGGAGGGCCGCATGCGATCGACCCGGCTCCGGTTCGCTCTGCTCTGCGCGCTCGTCAGCGTGGCACTGGCCATTGCTTCACAGGCAGGTTCGACGCAGGCCGTGACCGACGCGTCCGCCGTACCGGCCACGGACGCCGTGGCGGCCGCGCTGAAGACGCAGCACTTCCGCCTGATTGGGCCCAACGCGCCGTCGGGCCGGGTGTGGCAGGTCGTGGGTGTGCCGTCGCGGCCGAAGACGTTCTACGTCTGCACCGCCCAGGGCGGCGTGTGGAGAACGACCAACAACGGCACGACGCTCACGCCGATCTTCGAGGAAGAGAACGCGGCGTCGTGCGGCGCGGTGGCGATCGCGCCGTCGGACCCGAACGTGATCTGGGTCGGCAGCGGCGAGCCCGCCGCCAGGCAGTCGAACGGGCTCGGCTACGGGATCTACAAATCAACGGACGGCGGTACGACCTGGCAGCATCTCGGTCTCGAGACGACCGAGCAGATCGCGGCCATCGCGATCGACCCGCGCGATCCGCAGACGGTCTACGTCGGCGCGATGGGGCACCTATGGGGACGCAACCCCGAGCGCGGCGTGTTCAAGACGACCGACGGCGGCCGCACGTGGCAGAAGGTGCTCTACGTGGACGACATGACCGGCTGCATCGACCTTGCGATCGACCCGCGCGATCCGAACGTGCTGTACGCCACGACCTGGCAGCGCCTGCGATCTGGCGGCGCCGACATGCGCGAATCCGGTCCTGGCAGCGGGATCTGGAAGAGCGTGGACGGCGGCGCCAACTGGACGCGCCTCGCGAGCGGCCTGCCGAGCGAGCCGCTCAGCAAGATCACGCTCGCCATCTCGCAGAAGACGCCTGGACTCGTCTACGCCTACATCCTCTCGGGCGAACCGCGGCGAGGCGGCCGGACGAGCGACGCTGGTGGTATTTTCCGCTCGGACGATGGCGGCGCGAGCTGGCGGCGCGTGAGCCCGAAGCTCGCGTCGCGCACCTACTACACGCACATCAAGATCGATCCAACCAACGACACCCGCCTGTGGATTCTCGACCTCGAGTTGTGGCGATCGGACGATGCCGGCGCGACTTGGGTGAAGCACAACATGAAGCACGTGCACGACGACCTGCACGGGCTGTGGATCGATCCGGCCGACTCGGACCATCTGGTGCTCGGCGGCGACGGCGGCGTCCACGTGTCGATGGACGGCGGCCAGAGCTGGCTGCAGACGGTGCTGCCGCTCGGACAGTTCTACGAGGTCGACGTGGACAATCAGGAACCGTACTGGGTCTACGGCGGCATGCAGGACACGGCGTCGTGGAGCGGGCCCAGCCAGACGTACGACCACGAGGGCATCACCGACCACGACTGGATCAAGCTGCGCGCGACCGGCGACGGCATGGCGATTCATCCCGATCCGCGCGACGCGAACGTCGTCTACCTGGCCCAGAACAACGGCAACCTCTCGCGCCTCGACCTGCGCACCTGGACGCGCACCGAGCTGCAGCCGCCGGCCGAGATGGCGCAGGAGCTCAAGCTCCATCCGTTCCGCTGGAACTGGTCGCCGCCGTTCATTCTTTCTTTAGGCAATCCCGACGTGTGGTACCTGGGCGCGAACTATCTCTTCCGCTGCCGCATCACGGAGACGAGGGCGAGCGGCGAGGTCAGCCACGCGTGCGAGGTGATCAGCCCCGACCTGACGGCACAGCAGGACAATCCGTTCGCGCCCGTCGGCGAGGGCCGTCACGCCTACGGGGCGCTCTACTCCATCGCGCAGTCGCCCGTGAACTCGTCGGTCATCTGGACGGGCGCGGATGACGGGCCGATCCACGTGACGCGCGACCGCGGAGTGAGTTGGACGCGCGTGGACACGAACATGCCGCCTGGTCCTCACCACGAGGGCTTCGTAAAGATCGAGGCGTCGCGGACCGGCGCCGGCGCGGCCTACGCGGCGATCGACCTGCACTATCACGACGACCCGCGGCCGTACCTGTTCAAGACGACCGATTACGGCGCGACGTGGACGACCATCACGAACGACCTGCCGGCGTGGGGCTCGACCTACGTCGTGCGCGAGGATCCGCGAAACGCGCGCGTCCTGTACGCCGGCACGGAATCGGGCCTCTTCGTCTCGATCGACGGGGGCTCGCATTGGATCCGCTGGCGCGGCAACCTGCCGTCGACCGCCGTCCGATCCCTCGTCGTCCATCCGCGCGATCGCGATCTCGTCGTCGGGACCTTCGGGCGTGCGATCTGGATCGTGGACGTGTCGGTGGTCGAGCAGCTTGAGACGGCGATGGCACAGCCCGCGTACCTTTTCGAGGTGGAGCCGGCCGTCGCGCACAACATCCGCTACACCTACGGGACCGGCGTCGAAGAGATCAACGGGGATGTGTTCTTCCGCGGCGAGAACCCCCCGTACGGCGCGACGATCTCGTGCTACCTGCGCGAGGGCGCGAGCGGCGACGCGAAGCTGACCATCGTGGACGCGGCGGGCAAAGTGGTTCGTGCGCTCAGCGGTCCCGCGACAGCCGGCCTCCATCAGGTACAGTGGGATCTGGAAGCCGACGCGGCAGGCGCTGCGCCGGCACCAGGTGCGGCCCCCGATTCCCCTTCTGTGGGGTCCGGCTTTAGCCGGACCTCAGCCGCCCCCCGCGCCGTGACGCCGTCCGAACGGCAGCGCGCCCGGCGCGTGCCGCCGGGCACCTACACCGTGACGCTGCAGATCGGCGCCACGACGCTCAGCCGGCCGATCGTCGTCCGCGCCGAGTCGAGCGGCGTGCGCCGGGTCGTCGTGCGGAAGTAGCGCTGCGGCGACCGAAACATCTTCACCGCTTCGCGTAGTTGCTCGCGCCGTACCAGTCAACGAGCACGACCGGCTCGTTGCCGACGACCCACGCGTCATGTCCCGACGGCAGGTGCGAGACCGAGCCGGGGCCGAGATCGAACTCCTGCCCGTCCTGCATCACCACGTGCAACGTGCCCGAGACCTGGTACTGAAAGTGCGGCGCTTCGCACCACTTGGTCCCAGCGATCGGCTTGACGTCGTTGGCCCAGCGCCAGCCCGGCTGCAGGACCAGACGCCCGACAGTCCCGCCGTCCATGTTCAGCAACTCGACCTGCCCGTGGGGAAACGTGCGCACTTCATCGGCCCGCGCGAAGTCCTTGCACTCGACGCCCGCCATAGTGACCTCCTGGTTGTAGGGATGCGGGGATTATCGAGTCTGGCCGGCTGGCTGTCAATCCGGAGGAACGCTCGCGCCGGTTACACAACCGACG
>CAYHSN010000452.1:0-3370 GCA_964359235.1 uncultured Vicinamibacterales bacterium
GAAGGGGCAGTCGTAGGGGCCGGCTTCAGCCGGCCCGTTCTGGCCATCGCGAGCTGCGGGAACGCGGCGCTCGCGGCGGCCGTGGTCGCGCGGGCGGCGGGACGCGAGCTGCAGGTGTTCGTGCCGACGTGGGCGGACGAGTCTGTCATCGCACGCCTCCGCGCGCTCGGCGCGCATCTCACCCCATGCCCGCGCGAGCCCGACGTCGCCGGCGACCCGTGCTACCTGCGCTTTCACGACGCGCTCGATCGCGGCGTCATCCCGTTCTGCTGTCAGGGTCCCGACAACGGCCTGACGATCGAGGGCGGCTCGACGCTCGTGTGGGAAATGATCGACGCGTTCGGCGACCGTCAGATCGATCGCCTGTTCGTGCAGGTCGGCGGCGGCGCGCTCGCGAGCGCGTGCGCACAAGGTGTCGCCGACGCCGTGCGGCTCGGACGCCTCGCCCGCGCCCCGCGCCTCCACACCGTCCAGACGCGCGGCGGGTTTCCACTGAAGCGCGCGTACGATCTCGTGCTGACACGAATGGTGCGACGGCTGTCGGCCGGACTAAAGTCCGGCCCTACGTACGAGAAGTACGTAGGCCCTACGTGCGAGAAGTACGTAGGCCCGAACTTCGGTTCGGGCGAATACGCCGCGCTCGCCGACTTCGTGCGCGCGCACGCGGAGTCCCCCATCGTCCGCGACGAGTTGCGCTACGCCGCGACGCACCGCTCCGAATTCATGTGGCCGTGGGACACCGAGCCCAAGAGCATCGCCACCGGCATCCTGGACGACGAGACCTACGACTGGCTGGCCGTCGTCGAAGGCATGCTCCTGAGCGGCGGCTACCCGATCGTCGTCGATGAAGAGACGCTGGAGCACGCGAACGCACTCGGGCGCGAGACGACGGGGATCAACATGGATCACACGGGGACGGCCGGACTCGCGGGGTTGATGCAGGCGCTCGCCGATGATCAAAGGATGCGCGACGAGACGGTGGCGGTGATTTTCTCCGGCATCCGGCGATAAGCCGATGTAGCGCAGCCCTTCCGCCTTCGTCTGAAGCTCCGGCGGACCGCCGAAGCCTTGGCGGAGGCGGTCAGGGCTGCCCGAGACAGCAGGCCTGCCCTCGACTGGGCTCGGGCCAGGAAAGGCCTGCGCTCCGACGATCTTCTGCGAACGGGCCGAGCCCTTCGACGTCGCTCAGGGCAGGCAAGCTCGGCCCCTACGGCTCTCAGCAATCGTCAATCGACAGTTGCCATCATCTCTCAATGATCGTCCCCGCCCTCCCTTCCACCGCCTGCTCCAGCTCCTCCGGGCACGTGACGACCGCCCTCGGGCCGCCACGCTCGAGGAATCGGATGATCGCCTCGATCTTCGGCGCCATGCTGCCCTTCCCGAACTGTCCCTCCGCCTGATAGCGGCGCGCATCAGCCAGCGACAGTCGATCGAGCGGACACTCTCCCGGGCGGCCGAAGTCGAGGAACACCTTGCACACGCTCGTCGAGATGACGAGCTGGTCGGCGCGCAGGGACACGGCCAGCAAGGACGAAGCAAGGTCCTTGTCGATGACGGCCTCGACGCCGCGCAAGTCGCCGGTCGCGTCGCGCACGACGGGAATCCCGCCGCCGCCGACCGCCGTCACGACGTAGCCGGCGTCGAGCAAACTTCCGATCGCGTCGATCTCGAGGATCGCGAGCGGCGCCGGGCTCGGCACGACGCGCCGCCAGCCGCGGCCGGCATCCTCGGCGATGGCCCAGCCGCCTTTCGCCGATCGGGCCCGCGCGGTCGCCTCGTCCATGAACGATCCGATCGGCTTCGACGGACGCGCGAACGCCGGACTGTTCGCGTCCACCTCGACCTGCGTCACGACCGACACCGCGGTCTTCTTCATCCCGCGGCGGCGGAACTCATTCGCGAGCGACTGCTGGATCATGTAGCCGATGGCGCCCTGCGTGTCGGCATCGCACGAGTCGAGCGGCACCTCGTGCAGCTCGTGGCTCGCGAGCTCCGATCGGCGCAGGATGAACCCGACCTGCGGCCCGTTGCCGTGCGTGATCACGACGCGGTGGCCCGCCTGGACGATCTGCGCGATGTGATGGCAGGTCTCGCGCGTCAGCGCCCACTGGTCGGGCACGGTCTTGTGCGCCTCGTCTCGGATGAGCGAGTTGCCGCCGATGGCGAGAACGATCAGGTCGCCGGTCTGCAAGCTCATGGTCGGTACGGGTCTGAGAACCGATGACGTACAGCCACGAAGGCACGAAGGGCTTCACACGCGTCACCCGGCGATCACCCGGGAGATCCTTCACGGCACGTTCGTGTCTTCGTGCCTTCGTGGCCCCTTGTGTGAGTTCGTCGTCACCCCTGACTCCGCCTGCGCGGCTGACCCGCGTCCACCACATCCATCAGGACGGCCGCCGGATTCTCGAAGCGCGTCGCGAGGACCATGGCCGCGATGACGAACGGCTTGTGGCTCGCCTCGCGGTAGGTGTCGAGCCGCGCGCGCTCGAACACGGCCTGGCTCACTTCTCCTGCCGGGCAGCTCACGTCGGTCACGTCCGCCGGCAGGCAGTGCATGTAGAGCGCCTTGCCGCCGCGCGTGCGGCGCATCACGGCCTCGTTGCACTCCCAGTGCGTGAAGCGCGCGTTGGTCGCGAGCGCCTCGCGCTCGAGCTCGGCCAGCTTGCTGGTCTCGCGCGCGCGCAGGATCCGCGTTCGCTCGCGCATCACCGACATCGGCGCCCAGCTCTTCGGATAGACGATGTCCGCGTCGCCGAGGGCGTCGGCCATCGAGTGCACGATCTCGAACGAGCCGCCGCTCTCGGCGGCGAGCCGTCGCGCCGCGTCCAGCGGCTCGTCGGCGAGGTCGTAGCCGTCCGGATGCGCGAGCACGACGTTCATGCCGAACCGCGCCATGAGCGCCACGACGCCCTGCGGCACCGAGAGCGGCTTGCCGTAGCTCGGAGAATACGCCCAGCTCATCGCGATGCGCCTGCCGCGGAGCGCCTCGAGGCTACCGAACGTACGGATGAGATGCCGAAGGTCGGCGAGGCTCTGCGTGGGATGATCGAGATCGCACTGCAGGTTCACAACGGCCGGCCGCTGCAGCAGCACGCCCTCACGATGGCTCTCCTCGAGCGAAGCGGCCACCTCGACCATGTATGTGTGGCCCTCGCCAAGAAACATGTCGTCGCGGATCCCCACGACCTCGGTCAGGAAGCCGATCATCGCCGCCGTCTCGCGCACGGTTTCCCCGTGCGCGATCTGCGAAGTCGACTCGTCCAGCTCCTCGGTCATGAGACCGAGGAGGTTGCAGGCGGCGCGGAACGCGTAGCGCGTGCGCGTGGACTTGTCGCGGAAGATCGAGATGCCGAGGCCCGTGTCGAAC
>CAYHSN010000453.1:0-3363 GCA_964359235.1 uncultured Vicinamibacterales bacterium
CCCGACGTCCACCACCAGCCCTCCCGCTCCGTAGCTCCCCCACTACCTCCCACCACCACGGCCAACGCTCTGGCCCATAGCTCGAACTCTCACACGCTCCACACCCTACCCCCGAGCCCACGCCCGGTCAACGCCAGCACCACCCCGCCCGGCTTACTCGACCCGCTTCGCACCCTCGCGCTGCACACCTGGACACTCAGAGACAGCGCGGATTGAACCGCTTCCGCTCACGCGTCGCCGTCGAACACGGGGACGTTGAGCTCGTCGAAGGGTCAGCGCGGCCAGGCGCTCGAAGAGCTCCACCGGATCGAACAACAGATGCGTCGTCCCGTCCGTCCACCGGTGTCGCAACTGCAACAGGATCTGTCCGTCGTGGGTGCGTCGCAACCGTTCCTGCGCAATCGGCGGCCGGAGCGCATAGTGGCACACCCGCTCGAGGCGGGCGCGATGGCCCGCTGGCGCCGCGACGTTGGCGTGGAGGTCGAAGCCCTCAAGGTGCGCGTGCCGAGGACCACGGGCCGCCGTGTCGATGAGGTCGCCCGGTTCCCCACACCGGCGCACCCGGGCACCCGCACGCGGCCCCAGCGCGATGGTTCCGGTGACCGATGCGGCGTGAATGCCCGCGAGCACCGGCGCCTCCTCGGCCAGCGGATCGGGCGCCGCGAACCGATCCGGCGCCTCCGCAAGCCCGCGCCGCTCCAGTAGCCGCCACACGCGCCGCCGCACGGTCCGGATCACCGCGGTCACCTCCTCGTCGCTCGGCGGACCGAGCGCGTGAAACGCGAGCGTGCCGGTCGCGTCGTCGGCAAACACGCCGTCCAGCACGAGGGCATGCACGTGAACGTTCAGGTTCAGGGCGGCACCGAAGCGCTGCACGATCGAGACGGCACCGCCGCGCCCGTCCCGCACCCCGCGCGTCGGGCTCGCCGCCGCAAGAACCCCAGCACGGTGCGGATGTAGACCGCCACCACCGCCCGGCACAGCGCGTGATCCCAGGCGAGCAGATACCGCACGCGGTGCGGCAGACTGAGAACCCACTGGCGCACCGGCACCGGCGGGAACACGCGATCGAGCAAGTGCGCCGCGCGCTCGGCCACGCGCCGGCCGCCGCAGCTCAGACAGAACCCCCCGGCCCTTGCAATCAGGGGATCCGCCGCATTGCCGGACTGTCCTCATAATGCCGTTGTCCGTTAATAACGGACATGCTATATTGACGGACACCGTGACGGTCAACGAGCGAGATCTGGCGCCGTACGTCGACCATCTCCGCGAGCTTCCCTTCGTTCGTGACGTCCAGCTCACGGCCGGGCCCCCGCACCGCCAGCCCGATGCCCTGATGAAGCTCCGGACGCCGCGTCGCACCTTCACGCTCGCCCTCGAGGTGAAGCGAACGTTTCTGGATCGCGCGCTCACGAATGCCATCATCGCCGGGCACCTCGGATTGATCGAGAACCGCGACGTGCCACGTCTTCTGGCCGCGCGGTATATCCCACGCCCCACTGGCGAACGCCTCGCGGAAGCTGGCGTGAACTTCGTGGACCGCCTAGGCAACATCCACTTGAAGCTCGGAGATGAGTACCACGTGCTCGTTCTCGGCCGGCGAGAACCTGCTCCGGAAGCTGCCGCCAGGCGGCTCGGGCCGGCGCTCATTCAGCTCTTCTTTGTCCTGCTCGCGGAACCCACCGCTGCGGAGTGGCCCGTCCGGAAGCTGGCCAACGCGGCCGGCATCGGCAAGACTGCCGCGGCGACGGGCCGCCAGCGGCTGATTCGGACGGGCGTCCTGGCGCGAGGTCGACACGCCACCTATCGCGTGATCGATCGGACCCGCCTCGCCGATGACTTCCTGACGGGCTATGCCCAGGTGCTGAGGCCGCACCTCGTGGTCGGCCGCTTCAGAGCGCCCCAACGGGAACCCGAGCCGTTCCTCAAGAACGTCGCGGTCACCGCGCAACAGATGGCGGTGAACTGGGCGGTGACTGGTGGACCTGCCGCCCACGCGCTCGATCGTTTCTACCAGGGTGGTGACGTGCCGCTGCTCGTGGCGCCATTCACGCCAGCGCTGCAGCGAGCCCTACGGCTCATCAACGACCGCGAGGGCCCCGTCACGGTGTTGCGGGGATTCGGGCAACATTGGGCCTGGCGAGCGGTCGGCGACATCATCGTCGCCCATCCATGGCTCATTTACGCGGAACTCCTGCACGACGGCAGGCCTCGAGCACTCGAAGCCGCCGCCCTGTTTCGCGACGCGCACCTCAAGACATGACGACGATTCTTCCAGAGCAGGCCGCAGCGTTGCGCCAGCTCAAAGAGGTTTGCTACGAAATTGGCGTCGATGTTGTCGTGATCGGCGCGGTCGCATACCGAGTCTGGCTCGATGATGAGAATCGGATGACGGAGGACGTCGATGTGGCCGTGGCTCTTGATGTCGATGAGCTTCCACAGTTGACGGATCGTCTGGCCATCCGCGGTTGGCGCCAAGACGCGCGCTGGGAGCAGCGGTGGCATTCCCTTGGCAACGCACGGGTCGATGTCCTGCCTGTTGGCCCGAAGGCACGCCAACGCCGAGAGATCGTCTGGCCGCGCGCCGAGACCCGCATGCGTGTGGTGGGCTATGACCACGTGTTCCACGACGCGGTCGAACGTGAACTCGCGCCAGATCTCGTGCTGCGCGTTGTGCCGCTACCGGTTCTCGCACTCTTGAAGATCGTCTCGTACTCGGACGATCCGCATGCGCGCCAGAAGGACCTTCGGGACCTTGTCGCCTTGATGCGCTCATACGAAGAGGATGGGGAGCGAAGATTCAGCGACGAGGTTCTCGACGTCGGCGTCGACTATCAGGAGTCCGGAGCGTATCTGCTCGGTCGGGACCTGAGGGCGCTTTGCACAGGAGAGGACGAGGAGGATGCCGTCGACCGCTTTCTCGAGCGTGTTTGCAATGCGGACTTCCACGTGCCAGTGGCGATCGGTGGTGTCGGCAGCGGCGATGTCGATCGTCCATACGCACGGGGATTTGCCGCGCTCGCGCGCGGTTTCGGTCCCGTCGGCTCAACCCGGTAGGATCTCGGCGTACTTGTGAACGTGACGACTGAGTCCACCAGCACGTCGGCTGGCGCGCTGGCGCCGGTCCTGCAGGGAGCCGCGGCCCATCGAGCTGGCCTACGCGTTCCAGCAGGCGACGAAGCGGCGCGCGGCGCCGGCGCTCGTGCCCCCAGGGTGCGGCCGGGTCCGGCGAGGTCGTTGAAGGATGAAGCCCACCGACCCGTCTGTGTATGATCACGGCCATGCGCACCATGACTCGGACCCTTTGCCACGCCGTCGCGGTTTCTCTGATCGGCGCCGCCGCGCTTGCCGCGCAGTCGCCCG
>CAYHSN010000454.1:0-3357 GCA_964359235.1 uncultured Vicinamibacterales bacterium
GATTCCCGTGACGCGGTACGAGTCGGCGCCGGGCAAGGTCATCATCACGGCGCGGTTGAAGGGGAGCGGCGCGGCGAAGCCGATTCTGCTCCTGCATCACATGGACGTCGTGCCGGCCGACAAGAGCCGCTGGCCGCGCGATCCGTTCGGCGGCGAGCTGGTGAGCGGCGAGGTGTGGGGGCGCGGCACGGTGGACATGAAGGGCCTCGGCGTCATTCACCTCTACGCGTTTCTCGAGCTGAAGCGGCAGCGCGTACCGCTCTCGCGCGACGTGATCTTCATGGCCGTGCCGGATGAAGAAGTGGGCGGCGCGCAGGGCGCGCGCTGGATGATCGACCGACACTACGCCGAGCTCGATCCCGAGTACGTCCTGGACGAGGGCGGCTTCGGCAGCCGCGACTTGTTCGCGAAGGGGAAGCTCGTCTACGGCATCTCGGTCGCCGAGAAGAAGATGCTGTGGATGAAGGTAACGGCCGAAGGCGTCGCCGGTCACGGCTCGCAGCCGCACGACCAGAACCCGAACGACCGGCTCGTGCGCGCGCTGGCGCGGCTGGTCGCCGAGCCGCTTCCGCCTGGCGATGTCGAAGTGCTCAAGATCCTGCAGGAGAAGGTGGGGCCCCTCGAGCCGAACAAGTTCACCAACGCGATCCAGCACTCGACCATTTCACTCACCACGCTGCGCGCGGGCGTCGGCGATCCGCCGAAGGTGAATGTGATCCCGTCGGTCGCAGAGGCGACACTCGACTGCCGGCTGCTGCCCGGTGTGACGAAGGAGTCCTGGCTCGCGGAGATCCGGCGACGGCTCGGGGATCCAGGGCTGACGATCGACGTGACCTACGAGTCGGAGGATTCGATCGTGACCTCGCAGGAGACGCCGCTCTATCGGGCCCTCGTCGCGGCCATCGGTCGCCATCATCCCGAGGCGATCGTGTCACCGATCCTGATTCCGTACGGTACCGACTCGAACACGTTCCGCCAGAGAGGCACGAAAAGTTACGGCCTGTTCCCGATCACGATCTCGGCCGAGATCGCAGCCTCGATGCACAGCGACGCCGAGCGCGTGCCGGCGGGCGAGATTGGCACGGGCATCCGGATCATGTTCGACGCGCTCGTCGAAGCCACGCGGTAGCTGGGTCCGTCGATGATCCCATCAGCTCGTCGCCTCGTCTCGACCGGGGCGGTTCTGGCTCTTCTCGCGCTGCTTGGCGCCGCGTGGTTCGTCCGCGGCCGACTGATCCGGCCTGCGCCGGTTTCCTCGGGCGGCCTCGCGGGTTGGAACCTGCTGCTCGTCACCATCGATACCCTGCGCGCAGACCGCGTGGGCGCCTACGGCAGCGGCCGAGGCCTGACCCCGACCCTCGACGCGCTGGCCGCGCGCGCCGTCCGCTTCGATCGCGCGTACGCCCACGCGCCAATGACGCTCCCCGCTCACGCATCAATCCTGACGGGCCTCATTCCACCAGCGCACGGTGTGCGCAACAACGGATCGTTCCGGCTCGACGCGTCCCGCCAGACGCTCGCCACGTGCCTCCGACGGGCCGGCTACCGCACGGGCGCATTTGTCGGCGCGTTCGTGCTCGACGTGCGGTTTGGCCTGAATCACGGATTCGACGTCTACGACGACCAGTACGGCACAGAAACGGGGCCCGTGACCTTTGGCTTCGTCGAGCGGCCGGCGAACGAGGTGCTGACCAGGGCGGCCGGGTGGATCCTAGGCGAAAAAGGGGGCCGCGCTTCCACCCCCTTTTTCGCCTGGGTGCACCTCTTCGACCCGCACGCGCCCTATCAGGCGCCTCGCATGCAGGTGGCCGATCCGTACGACAACGAAGTGGCGTTCACGGACGCCGAGATCGGGAGTTTTCTCGGCGAGCTGGACGCCGCCGGCCAGCTCGATCGCACGTTGATCATCGTCGTGGCCGATCACGGCGAGGCGCTGGGCGATCACGGCGAGGCCACGCACGGCCTGTTCGCCTACGACGCGACCCTGCGGATCCCGCTGATTATCGCCGCAACCGGCATCCGGCCTCGGGTCGTGCGCGCTCCAGTCTCCCAGGTTGACATCCTCCCGACGGTGCTGGATCTGGTCGGTGTTCCCACGCCGCCCGCGATTCAGGGCCGGTCGGTGCTGGGCGCACTCGGAGGCGCCACAGCGGATGACCGGCCGATCTATTTCGAGGCGCTCGACGCCAACCTGACGCGCAACTGGGCGCCGCTCACCGGCGTCATCTCGGACGGGTGGAAGTACGTTGACTTGCCGGTGCCAGAGCTGTACGACCTTGCGCGCGATCCCGGTGAGACCAACAACCTGGCGGCGCACGAGGCCGCGCGTCTTCGAACACTGCAACAACAGCTCGAGGACCTGCGCGCCCGCGTCACGGACCGGGCGGCGGCTCCGGCGCCGATCGATGCGGACGCGGCGGCGCGCCTGCGGGCGCTGGGTTACACCGCGGCACAGGCGCCCGCCGGATCCAGGAAGTCGCGGTTCAGCGAGGCAGATGACCCCAAGAACCTCATCGACCTTCATCGCGATTACGAGCGGGCGCTGACGCTTGCCGGCCAACGCGAGCCGCAGGCCGCCATCGACTTGCTGCGGAGCGTGATCCAGCGCCGGCCCGACTTCACGGCCGCGTACATGAACGCCGCATCCATCCTGATCGAAACCGGGCAGGCCGCTGCCGCCGTCGCGCTGCTGGACGAGGCCACGCGGAACGGCCTGGCAACGCCGGAGCTGACGGCGCGCCAGGGGGCGGCCTATCTGGCTGCCGCCGAGCCGGCCCGGGCCGCGGCCGTCCTGGCGCCGCTCGTCGCCGACGGCAGGGGAGACCTCGACGCGATGAACGCGTTCGGGATCGCGTGCTGGCAGCTCGGTCGGACCGATGAGGCGCGGCGGATCTTCCAGCGGGCGCTCGACGTGGATCCGAGCGCCGCCGGAACGTGGAATAACCTGGGACTGCTCGAGATGGCCGCCGGACGGGCGGGCGAAGCGGCCGCGGCCTTCGAGCGGGCGGTCGGGACGGATCCGACCTACGGTCCCGGGTGGCAGGGTCTGGGTGCCGCTCGCGTGGGCCGCGATGGAGCCGGCGCCATCGATGCGTGGAAGCGTGCCGTCGAGCTCGTGCCGAACGATTACGACATCCTGTTCAACCTCGCCGTCCTGCTGGCCGACTCGGATCGACCGCGCGACGCGCTCCCCTACCTCCGGAGATTCCTGGAGGAGGCGCCACAGGGACGCTACGCCGAGGATCTCGCGCTCGTGAGAAAGAGAATCGCGGAGGTCGAGCGAGCGAGCCGCTGAAGCTGATGCGGCTGAACGCGGAAACGCCGAAGTTTCAACAAGAAAAGCCGGGCGCCCTCGGG
>CAYHSN010000455.1:0-3353 GCA_964359235.1 uncultured Vicinamibacterales bacterium
CGCGGCGACAGATTCTTGTCAGAAAGACAAGTTTTCAGGCGTTTGTTCTACAGAGCAACCTCAGGAAACCCCGTGTTCTCTGCGTGCTCTGTAGGACAAACGCCTGAGAACGAGTTTTCTTCTTGGCAAGAAGCCGTCTGGACGCGTTTGTCCTGCTAGCCGGTCACCGCGCGGTCGCGCACGCCATGGCCCGACTGCAGGCGTTCGAGGTCGGCGTCCACCATCATCTCGACCAGCCCTTTGAAGTCGACGGTCGGCGCCCAGCCCAGCTTCGCTCTCGCCTTCGACGCGTCGCCGATGAGATGATCGACCTCCGCCGGGCGAATGAGCTTCGGGTCCTGCGTCACGTGCTTGCGCCAGTCGAGGCCGGCGCGCGTGAACGCGATCTCGACGAGATCGCGGACCGAGTGCGCGACGCCGGTCGCCACGACGTAGTCGTCCGGCTGGTCCTGCTGCAGCATCAACCACATGGCGCGCACATAGTCGCCGGCAAAGCCCCAGTCGCGGTGCGCGTCGAGGTTGCCGAGCGCGAGCGAGCCGGCGAGCCCGAGCTTGATGCGCGCCACGCCGTCGGTCACCTTGCGCGTGACGAACTCCAGTCCGCGCCGCGGCGACTCGTGATTGAAGAGCATGCCCGAGCAGGCGAAGAGCCCGTAGCTCTCGCGGTAGTTCACGGTGATGTGGTGCCCGAAGACCTTCGACACGCCGTAGGGGCTTCGCGGGTGGAACGGCGTCAGCTCGGTCTGCGGTACTTCGCGCACCTTGCCGAACATCTCGCTCGACGAGGCCTGGTAGAACCGAATCGCCGGGTCGACGGTGCGGATCGCCTCGAGCACGCGCGTCACGCCCTGCGCGTTGAACTCGCCGGTCAGCATCGGCTGGTCCCACGACGCCGGCACGAACGACATGGCGGCGAGGTTGTACAGCTCGTGCGGCCGCACGTCCTGGATGAGCCGGATGAGCGAGAGCTGGTCGAGCAGGTCCGCCGTCCGAAGGTCGATTCTGTCGAGCAGGTGCTCGATGCGCCACACGTTCGGCGCGCTCAGGCGCCGGATGACCCCGACGACTTCATACCCCTCGTGGAGCAGCAGCTCGGCCAGATACGACCCGTCCTGCCCCGTGATGCCCGTGATCATCGCTCGCTTGGACATCTCAGGTTTCTTCGTTCGCCGTTCGTCGTTCATTGTTCGCCGTTCGTTCGTCACGACCTGCCGTTCAGCGTTCACGGTTCGCCGTTCGGCGTTTCCGCCGCCAGTGAAGAAATCGCCGTAGCGCCGGACTTTAGTCCGGCCTGTCGGGCGCATCTGAAGATGCGCGCTACGTACGATGGGATTTCTTCACAGGCTCTCAGCTCTCACGTCATATCCAGCGACTAGAGCTTCACAATATTGGCGCCCTCGTACCCTTTCAGGGCGTTGCGCGTATCCACGACGAGCGGCGCGCGCGCGACGAGCGCCGCATAGTCGAACGCCTGGTGGTTCGTCGTGATGACGGCGCAGTCGAAGCCGCGATCGAGCGCGTCGCGCTCCGCCACCGCCTCGAGCTTCATCGCGCCCTGCTCGACGAGCGGCACAAACGGATCGCTGAAAGATACGACCGCGCCGCGCTGCTGCAGGAGCTGCGCGATGTCGATCGCCGGCGATTCGCGCGTGTCGCCAACGTTCGGCTTGTACGCCATCCCGTACAGGTGCACGCGGGAGCCCTTGAGCGGCTTGCCCACGCCGTTGAGGGCTTCGGCGACGCGCTCGACCACGAATCGCGGCATGCCGGAATTGATGTGGCCCGCCAGCTCGATGAACCGGCTCTCGAAGCCGTTCATCCTCGCCTTCCAGCTCAGATAGAACGGATCGATCGGGATGCAGTGGCCGCCCAGGCCCGGCCCCGGATAGAAGGGCATGAAGCCGAACGGCTTGGTCTTCGCCGCATCGATGACCTCCCAGACGTCCACGCCGAGGTTGTGGCACATCAGCGCCAGCTCGTTCACCATGCCGATGTTCACCGCGCGGAACGTGTTCTCGAGCAGCTTCACCATCTCGGCCACGCGCATCGACGAGACGGGCACGACTTCGCGCGTGACGCGCGAGTACAGCGCCGAGGCCACGGCGGTCGAGACGGCGTCGATTCCCCCGACCACCTTCGGGATGTTCGCCGTCGTCCACTCGGCGTTGCCGGGATCAACGCGCTCGGGCGAGAACGCGAGGAAGAAGTCGGCGCCGGCTTTCAGGCCGCCGCGCTCGAGGATCGGCTGCACGACCTCGTCCGTCGTCCCGGGATACGTCGTCGACTCGAGCACCACGAGCTGCCCGCGGCGCAGGTGCTTCGCGATCTCCTCGACCGCGGAGACGACATAGGAGAGATCCGGGTCCTTCGTCTTGCGCAGCGGCGTCGGCACGCAGATGTCGACCGTGTCGACCGACGAGAGCTCCGCGAAGTCGGTCGTCGCGCGCAGGCGGCCGGCCCGCAGAAACTCGCTCACGTCGCTTGAGGCGACGTCCGGAATGTACGACTGGCCGCGGTTGATGTCGTCGACTTTCGCCGCGTCGATGTCGAAGCCGACTGCGCGGTACCCGGCCCGAGCGAATTCCACAACGAGCGGCAGCCCGACGTAACCGAGACCGATGACACCGGTGGTTGCGTTCCCGGCGCGCAGGCGTTCAATCAACGCGTTCGCTGTTTGGTCCATCACCACATCCCGAATCCTGAACTATAGCACGCGGTCACGACGGCCCTCGGCTGCGTGATAAGCTGGCGCCGACCGGGTCTCCTGTGGCACAGGTCTGTGACCTGTGCCTGGAGTTTCTACATTCCATCATGCCGCCCAGAGCCGCCTGAAGGCGGCCCCCACAGGCGGAATGTGGGGGCCGGCTTTAGCCGGCCCCGCACAGGTCTTTCACCTGTGCCCAATGGACGGGCGTCTCGGGCGCCCAGGTCGAAGACCTGGGGCACATCGAACACCGAAATGGAATCTGTGGACGTTCTCGTGATCGGCGCGGGCGTGGTCGGGCTCGCCGCCGCCGCTGAACTCGCCGGCGCCGGACGCTCGGTCTGCCTCGTCGAACGCCATCCCCGCCCGGGGATGGAAACCAGCACGCACAACAGCGGCGTGATCCACGCCGGCATCTACTACCCGCCGCACTCGCTCAAGGCCCGTTTGTGCGTCGACGGACGCGCGCTGCTCTACGACTTCTGCCGGACGCACGGCGTGCCGCAGGCGAAGTGCGGCAAGCTCATCGTCGCATCCGGCGCGCACGAAGTCGCCGAACTCGAAGCGCTCCTCCGCCGCGGCGTGGCCAATGGCGTGCCGCTCTCTCTCGTCGACGCCGACTTCGTCCGCCGCCGCGAGCCGCACGTCC
>CAYHSN010000456.1:0-2741 GCA_964359235.1 uncultured Vicinamibacterales bacterium
GCTAGGACTTGATTTCGACCTTGATCTGCTTCGGCTTCGAGTCCTCGCGAAGCGGCAGCGTGACGGTGAGGATGCCGTCCGCGTACTCCGCCTGCACTTTCTCGGTGTCGACCGTGTTCGGCAGCGAGAACGACCGGCTGAACGCCCCATACGCGAGCTCAGCGCGGTGGTACTGCTCCTTGCTGACCGTGCGCTCCTGACGCCGCTCGCCCTTGATCGTGAGCGTGTTGTTCTCGACCTGAAGGTCGATGTCTTCGCGTCGCATGCCGGGCAGCTCGGCCTTGATGGCGACGTCGTGGTGTTCGGTCTCGAAGATGTCGACCGGCGGAACCCATCGACCAGCGTCGAGGTCTCGGCCCCCCCACAGGTCGTCGAACATTCGATTGAGCCGATCGATCTCGGTCGCCGCGAGCTGCCGCACGGGATCCCATCGCACAATAGCCATGACTCAGTCCCTCCTTGGGTGATTGCAACTTTGGGGGTCGCAGCCCGACTTGATTCGTGCGACCCGCCAATCATCATAGGCAAATGCTTAGTCTTTGTAAAGCATTAAATATTAGTGTATGAGACTAATATTTTACTGCATCCAGAATTCTCTCACCAAGCTCTTTACTTCCAGTCAGTTACTCGGATGGATCAACCGCGTCGGCTCGGGTGGTAAGATACGGCCTATCGATGGCTCGCCTCTTCCACGAAGCCCGGGACCTCGCCGACGATGTGCGTCGTGTGTTCGACGAACTCGAACGCGAGGCGTCCAGCCTCGGCGCCTCCGGGGAGTGCGTGCCCGCGCTCGACGTACTCGAAACCGCTGACAGCGCGCAGATCGTCGTCGACCTGCCCGGGGTCAGGCCTGAGTCCGTCCGCATCCTGATTCGGGCCGGCACGGTGCTCATCGCCGGCGCGAAGGAGCCCGCGGCGTGCGCCTCGCGCGAGGCGACCTTCCACCTCGTCGAGCGCGGCTTCGGCCGCTTCGCGCGCGTCGTGCGTCTTGCGGGCGCCTTCGACGCCTCACGCGCGCACGCCACGATGCACGCGGGCGAGCTGCGCCTGGTGATTCCGAAGATTGCGGACCGGCGCGGCGGCGAAATCGTGGTACCGATCACGCGGATCGACCCGGTGTCCTGAGCGCGGCGGCCATGCGCATCCTCTTCATCGGCGACATCTTCGGCAGGCCGGGTCGCGAGATCGCCCGGCGTGCGATCCTCGCGCTCGGCGAGCGACGCGGCATCGACCTCGTGATCGCCAATGTCGAGAACGCGGCGGGAGGCTTCGGCGTCACGCGCGAGATCGCCGAAACGCTCCTGAACGATGGCATCGACGTGATGACCACGGGCAATCACGTCTGGGACAAGAAGGAAGCCCTAGCCTACATCGCGCTCGAGCCGCGCCTGCTTCGGCCGGCGAACTTCCCGGCGGCGGTGCCGGGCCGTGGCCGCTACATCGCGAGGACCGCCTCGGGCGACGTGGTGGCCGTGATCAACCTCATGGGCCGCGTGTTCATGACGCCGCTCGACGATCCGTTCGCCGTGGCCTTGCGTGAGATCGACGCCGCGCGCACCGAGGCGCGCGTCGTCATCGTCGACTTCCACGCGGAGGCGACGTCGGAGAAGCTCGCGATGGGCTGGCATCTCGATGGACGCGCCACCGCCGTCATCGGCACGCACACCCACGTGCAGACGGCCGACGAACGCCTGCTGCCCGGCGGCACGGCCTGCATCACCGACGTCGGCATGACCGGCCCCCACGATTCGATCATCGGCATCGAGACCGGCCTGGCGCTCAGCCGCTTCCTCACGGCGGTGCCGGGGAAGCTGGAGCCGGCGACCGGCAACCCCCGGTTTCACGCCGTCATCGTGACCGCCGACCCGGCGACGGGTCGCGCCACTGCGATCGAGCGCCTCAGCCTGTCGGCGCGCGATGTCGAAACGCTCGCGGCCATGCCAGCGCCTTCACCGCGATGAGCCCCCGCGACTTGTTCGGCCTGCCGTTCGAGGACGAGCCCGTGCGCCACGACGAGCCGGCCGCGCCCGCCCGCCGCGTGTTCACGGTGAGCGATCTGACGGCCACGATCCGCGGCTTGCTCGAATCCTCGCTCGGCGAGATCTGGATCGAGGGCGAGCTGTCGAATTGCAAGCCGTGGCACACCGGCCATCTCTACTTCACGCTGAAGGACGGCGGCGCGCAGATTCGCGCCATCATGTTTCGCTCGGCGGTGCGCAACCTGAGGTTCAAGCCCGAAGACGGGCTGCACGTGCTCGCGCGCGGCCGCGTGAGCGTGTACGAGCCGAAGGGCGAGTACCAGCTCGTCTGCGAGCACATGGAGCCGCACGGGCTGGGCGCGCGGCAGCTCGCCTTCGAGCAGCTCAAGAAAACGCTGCAGGCCGAGGGCCTCTTCGACGCCGCGCGCAAGCGCCCGCTGCCCTCATTGCCGCGTAAGATCGGCATCGTGACGTCGCTCGACGGCGCCGCCCTGCGCGACATCATCAAGGTGCTGCACCGCCGTTACCCGAACGTGCACCTCGTGATCCGGCCCGCGCGCGTGCAGGGCGAAGGCGCGGCCGAGGACATCGCGCGCGGGTTGAGGGCGGTCGGCCGCGTGCCCGGGGTCGAGGTGATCATCACGGGCCGCGGCGGCGGATCGCTCGAGGATCTCTGGGCGTTCAACGAGGAAGTTGTGGCGCGCGCCCGCCGCCCCGCCCCCCCCCCCCGGCGATTAGCCCGCGCCGCCCCACGGCGTGTTA
>CAYHSN010000456.1:2751-3342 GCA_964359235.1 uncultured Vicinamibacterales bacterium
GCGCGCGATCGCGCGCGCGCCCGTCCCGGTCATTTCCGCCGTCGGCCACGAAGTCGATTTCACGATCGCCGACTTCGTCGCCGACCTGCGCGCGCCGACGCCGTCAGCCGCCGCCGAGATCGTCGTGTCGCGCAAGGACGAGTTCGTCGGCCGCATCGATCGGCTTGCCGGCCGCGCCGGCGCCGCCGTCGAGCGCATGCTCGAGCGGCGACGCGTCACGCTGCACACCCTGACGGGCCGTCGCGGCATGGCTGGCTGGCCCGCGCGCCTCGCGCTCCGGTCGCGCCGCGCCGCCGAGCTGACGGTCGAGCTGCGCCAGGCCGCACACGCGCTCGCCGGCCGCCGCGAGCGACGGCTGCGCGAGCTGCGGTTGCGGCTGGTGAGGTGCGACGTGCGCCAGCGGCTCGCCGGCGTGCGCGGGCGGCTGACCGGCGCACGAGGCCGGATCGACGCGGCCATCGAGCGCGCGCGGCTGCGGGCCGACGCGCGGCGGCGCGTGCTGGCCGGGCGTCTCGACAGCCTGAGCCCGCTTGCGGTGCTCGGCCGCGGTTACGCCGTCTGCTGGAACGCCGACCGCTCCGCGATCATCCG
>CAYHSN010000457.1:0-3340 GCA_964359235.1 uncultured Vicinamibacterales bacterium
CTCCTTCTCTAGTAATTGTTTAGCGTTAACCATCGAGAGGCGCTAAACAATTACCGCGAGGTCTGCGAGGGGACCAGACGGCACGCCCGAGTGCTCAGGGCCTCGCGAGCGACGCGCCTGACGTACTGGCTGTCGAACGGTTTTGTGAAGTAGTCGAAGGCGCCGAGCCTCATGGAGGCCCGGACGGTTTCGGCCGAGCCGTAGGAAGTGATCATGATGACGGGCAACATCCCGTCAATCTTCCGGACGCGCCTGAGAACCTCCACCCCGCTCAGGTCCGGCAACCTGACGTCCAGGATGACCAGGTCCAGCCGTGTCCGCCGCGCGATTTCCAGCGCTTCGGCGCCGCTTTGCGCTTCGAGGATCTCCGCGTCCTCGGTGGACAGGATCCGCCTGAGCAAGGCGAGCACTGCCGATTCATCATCAACGATGAGGATGATGCTCGGAGCCTTGCGCGCGGCCTCAGCTTTTCTCTTCGTCATGATCTTTTCCGCTTGGCGTGCCGAGCCCATAGGCCTTGACCTTGCTGTGCATCGTCTTGTAGTCGATGTGAAGCAGACGAGCAGCCTCCGCCTTGTTTCCCCTCGACTGTCTCAAGGCATGCAAGAGGGCAGCCCGCTCGACAGTGGCGGTGGCCTGGTGCACGACCTGCTTCAGCGGGACAGCGTCCTCCCCGAGCGACCGTGGTTGCGCGCCGGCAAGGAGGGAAAACGGCTCTCTGGCTAGCCCGAGATGCTCTTCCTCGATCACCGTATCGGCCAGCAGGACCGCCCGACGGACCGTGCTGCGTAGCTGGCGCACATTGCCCGGCCAGTCGAACGCGACCAGCCGCTCCACCGCGCGCTCGGAAAGCCCCTGGACGGACTTTCCGAGTTCCTGGTTCGTGAGATCGAGGAAGCGCTGGGCCAAGAACACAATGTCCTGCCTGCGCTCTCGCAGCGGCGGGATGCGGATGATGAACTCGCTCAGGCGAAAGAAGAGATCTTTGCGAAACGTGCCCGTCACGGCTGCGGTCTCGAGGTCCTCGTTGGTGGCCACGAGCATCCGGCTCTCGACCTTTATGGGTTTGGTACTCCCGACGCGGTACACGCAGCGCTCCTGGAGCGCGCGCAGCAACTTGGCCTGCGAGCCCAGCGGCATGTTGCAGATCTCGTCGAGGAACAGCGTGCCGCCCGCGGCGACCTCGAACTTGCCCGGCGTGGTCCGATCCGCCCCCGTAAAGGCGCCCTTCTCGTGACCGAACAGCTCGCTTTCCAGGAGCGTCTCGGGGATCGCCCCGCAGTCCACGACGACGAACGGCCGGCTGGCCCGCGCGCTCGCTCTGTGAATGGCCCGCGCCACCAGGTCCTTGCCAGTTCCAGTCTCGCCGAGGAGCAGCACGGTGAAATCCGAACAGGCGACGCGCGCCACGTCCGCACTGATCTTCACGACAGGCTCGCTCGATCCCATCTCGTGCCGGAGGGAGGCCGCCGCTTGCGTCCGTCCGGAAGGGTGTCGGATGGTCTGCCGCAGCCCACGCGCGGTGACCGCATTGCGGACGGACCGGATCACGTCGGCGTGCGCAAAAGGTTTGACCAAGTAGTCATATGCCCCCTCTCGCATCGCCATAACGACATGGGGGACCTGCCCGTCGGCAGTAACCATGATCACGGGCAGGTCGCGATCCAGCTTCCTGACTTGCCGGAGCACTTCCATCCCGTCCAGGCCTGGCATCCTGATGTCCAGCAAGATCACGTCGAACGCCTCGCGCTCGATGAGTGCCAGCGCCTGTTCGCCATCCCCGGCCGTCAGGGTTTCGTAACCCTCTCTACCGAGGAGGCGCGAAAGGAACTCGCGAACGCCTGCTTCATCGTCTACGATGAGGACCCGAAGAGCTCTGGAGGTCATGTGCCTCCCCTATATGACTTGACCTGCCTGTAGATTCGGACCGCACTCACTGCCACCTCCCTGCCGGCCAGGAGTGGCGTCGATCGTATGGTCGGCGTTCCATGGTCTATGGCGTCCGCTCCATAGCTCCAGCTCGCCGAGCCGACGCCCAAACAACCCCGTCGACCCGCCACACGTTGCGCAGGCGCCCACCGCGCCTCGACGTTCCGCGCCACGTTGTACGTGTAGCTGACCACGAGCTGGTGCCGACGGTCGAACAAAGACCGTGCCGACGTGTCCGGATCGGTGAGCGCCTTCTGCGACACCTGCACGGCTACGCTGGCGTTGTCGTGGAAGACGATGTTCGTCACCTGGAAAGGGATACGGGCCCGAGCGACGGCCCGCGACCAGGTACTGCGTGGTGGGATAGTTTGCGATGATCGACGTGTCGCCCTGCCGCTCGGCGATCCAGCCTTCAATCGCGCGCTGGCGATCGTCGGCCATCGCCGTGAGACGGGCGCGCCACTGGACGACGACTGCGGCGTGCTCGTGCTCGACATAGGCCGACGCGAGCCACCACGCCACAGACAGGATGAAGAGCGCGGCGAGCGCCATGAGCACAAGCCGCGTGCGACCGGACGCGAACCTCCGCCGTCCAGGTGCGCTCACGATTGCAGACCTGAGTCATGATAGCGCGATGCGTACGCCGCGCCGCGGCCGGAATCAGAATCACTGCCAGCGTGTGCAGTCCGCGCCGGCTGTTTCACTCTTGAAACGCGGTGTTCAGATATGTCTCACGCCGTCTGGCCGCCGTCCACGACGAGCACGTGACCGGTGATGTGGGACGCGAGCGGTGAAACGAGGAAGAGCACGGCGTGGGCGACGTCCTCGGGACGACCGAGCCGGCCGAGCAGGATCTCCGACTCGGCGTGCGTGCGCACGTCGGCGGGAAGCGCGCGCGTCATCGGCGTCTCAATGAAGCCTGGCGCAATGGCGTTGACGCGCACGTGGAAGCGCGCCAGCTCGCGCGCCACGGTCTTCGTGAACGCGATGAGCCCGCCTTTCGACGCCGCGTAGTTGGCCTGCCCGAACTTCCCGCGCAGGGCGTTGATCGACGCGATGTTCACGATCGACCCGCGCGCGCGGCGCCGCATGATCGGCGCCGCCGCGCGCGTCATGCGGAACGCGCCGCCCAGGTTTACGTCGATCACGTCCTGCCACGCCTCGTCGGTCAGCTTCCAGACGACCGCGTCGCGCGTGATGCCGGCGTTGTTGACGAGGATGTCGGGCTCGAGCCCGCGGGCCGAGAGATCCGCCGCCATCGCGTCGATCGCCGTCGAGTCGCGCACGTCGAGCGCGACCGACGTCACGCGATCGTCGCCGCCCGCCCGGTCCGCACCGTGCGCGACGTCGAGCGACACGACGCGCGCGCCCGCCGCAGCGAGCGTCGTGACGATGACGCGCCCGATGCCCG